>JAKLLS010000185.1 GCA_022014155.1 Marinobacter sp.
TCGTCTACACCAATCTCTTCACCGGGGTTCATGGCAACTACCTTCGCGGCAGCATTAAAAAAGCAGGACTGGACCCTGATAACCTCCCCACATCCGACAAAAGCAAGATGAGCTTTGGCTCCGGGGGCAGCAGCAAGAGTAAGGCATGGAAGGATATCTGGGGCGCGGGTCAGGGTGTTGGCGGGATTACCCGGTTGATGTCCGTGGCGGACACCGTGGCCAAACTGCGCGACGAGTACGAGTCGGCCAAGGCACGGGTGACCGGAGAACAGTAAGCCGTTGGTTTGTCGGATTAGTTGGTTTGTCGGATTAGGCGAAGCCGTAATCCGACACCTGAAACAAAAGGGGGCCATCCACAGCCTCCTTTGCCATAACTCAGGACCGCGTGAAGTTACCCTCGCGGCGCTCTGTGACCGCCGCCATCCCTTCTTTATGATCCTCGCTCCTGGCCAACCAGACTTGCTCGGCAAACTCATGCTCCAGCCGGCTCTTGAGTTCCTGCACCAGCCCATGCCGCAGTGTTGCCCTCGTGGATTCCACCGCCAGGGGAGCACACTGTGCGATTTCCGTGGCCAGGGCAATGGCCTCCTCCCGCACCTGATTCGCCGGTACCAGTATATCGGCCAGACCATACTCCAGCGCCTCTTCACCCTTGATCCGGCGACCGGTCAGCAACATCAGATTAGCCCGTTGCTGGCCAATCAACCGAGGCAACACCAGGCTGATGCCAAAGCCCGGGTGAATACCGAGTTTGACGAAGTTGGCAGCGAACCGTGTCTCCGGGCAAACCACACGAAAATCCGGCACCAGTGAAAGCCCCAGACCTCCGCCGATCGCAGCACCATGGATGGCTCCCACCACCGGCTTTGTGCAGGCGTACAGCCGCGCTGCGGCCTTATACAAAGTGATCGCACTGTTATCCGAATCCGCCTTGAACAGATCACTGCCGTTCGACGAAAAATCAGCGCCTGCGCAGAACGCTTTCCCCTGAGCAGCCAGTACGATCGCCCGGCATTGATTATCCTGCTCCAGAGACTCGAAGCATTCAGCAATATGCTCTATCAGGCGGACGTCAAAAAAATTCAAAGGTGGCCGGCGAATTTCCACCACGGCGACGTGGTCGTGCCACTCAATCGCAACATCATCAAATGATTTCATCGGTTCTCCCTGTTGTTTCTAACGGGACACAATATCCCAGACCTGGCCACCTTCCGCACGGCCATGGCAGATGTCGTTGGCCATACTCATGCCAATGCGTTCGGACCAGTAGAACTCCGACCCGTATTCCTCCCGCCAGCTCCAGATGCGACGGCTGTATTGCTGCAGCGGGTATTCAAAGCTGAAGCCCATGGCACCGTGGGACTGATGCGCCAATCGGGATACCGTAGCAGCGCCTTCAGAGGTTACCACCTTGGCGGTCGCCACTGGCAGGAAAGCCACGTTATCACCACTAAACGGTTCAGGGTGTTCCGACAGCATCCGGATCGCCTGCTCAATAGCGGCATTGGCCAACGCACTTTCACCGGCAATATCCGCCACTTTGTGCTGAATCGCCTGGAACTTGCCCAGGGGGCGACCAAACTGCTGCCGCTCCTTGACATAACCCACCGTCAATGCGGTGATCTTTTCAAAAGCGCCGGCAATCTGACTGGCTCGCGCCAGAGCACAGAATTGCCTGAGTCCATCTTCCGTCATGCCATCAACAACCGGGGAAAGTTGTACCGGGCTCGCACCCTCCAATGTCACCCTGGCCCGGGACTCGCCTGCGAGGCTCTCACACTCTTCAATGGCCAGATTATCGAAAGCAAACGTGGCAACCCTGACCAATCCCCGGTCAGAAACGGGAACCACGAGAAGTGACCCACTGACCACTCCCGGCGCATTGTTAACCACACCAGTGACAGTCCCGTTATCAACGACCGGCAGTTGACCACCGTCAAACACCAGGGCAGCCCAGGTGTCTGCCATCTCAAGCCCACTCTCGGCAAGCACAAGGTTGGCAATCATGGTGTCCACCAGTGGCACCGGAACGGCAAAGCTGGCAGCCTGACGAATCAGGTTAAACCCCAGGGCGAGAGAGCCGCCCACACCACCGGCTTTCTCCGGTACCCAGGCCAATGGGAGGCCTGCCGCCATCACCGCATCACACAATGTTTTCGGAGGCTCACCGATCTCCGCCTGGTTGACCACTTCGGCCCCACAGTGATCGGAAAACAGCCTGTAGGCCGTATCGAGAATCAGTTGGTCTGTTTGCTCCATGTCACATCCTCTGATGAATCATCAGTCATTCGGATTTTATACGGGGTGACTTACCTCAACCCCATACCCCTGGCGACAATGCCCTTGAGTACCTCATTGGTTCCCCCGCGCAGGGTGAATGACGGTTGGCGCAACAGGCTATCGGAGAGGAGATACTGCAGTTCGTCACCGAAACTCTGTTTTAGCTGGATTGGCCAGAACTCACGTAATCGTTCGATAATGTCCTGCTCCAGACGAGTTCCCAGGTCCTTCACCAGGGCCGCCTCCACATCGGGGGATTGCCCCTGCCCGAGCAAGGCCGCCACACCCAGGGACATCGCCCGCAGTGCCCGGATACGGGCCAGTATGCTGCCGATAACCCTGGCCTGATGCCCCTCCATCGACGCGGCACCCTGCTGAATCGCCTTTTCAAGGGCGACAAAGGTGCTCAGAAAGCGCTCCGGCCCCGACCGTTCCAGCGCCAGCTCGCTGGTGATCTGCTTCCAGCCCTCACCCACCGCACCAAGTACGGCATCGTCGGCGACGAACACCTGCTCGAAATGACTTTCATTGAAGTGCTCCACGCCACTCATGTCGCGGATGCCGCGAACCGTTACGCCAGGGGAGTCCAACGGAACCAGGAATTGCGTCAGCCCCTCGTGACGCTTCTTTTCGTTCCGCTCTCCGGTGCGCGCCAATACCGTCATGTACTGGCAACTCTGGGCACCGGAAGACCAGAGTTTGGTCCCCGTAATTTCCCAGCCACCTTCGACACGATGGGCACGGGTTCTCACGGAGGCGAGATCCGAACCGGATTCCGGCTCGCTGAGGCCCAGTGCCACGAAACATTCGCCAGCGGCAATACGAGGCAGTATGGTCTGCTTCATTTCCTCGCTACCCCTTGCCAGGATCAGCGGACCGCTCTGGCGATCTGCAATCCAGTGCGCATGGACCGGCGCGCCAGCAACCAGCAGCTCCTCGGTAATCACGTAACGGTGCAGTGCACTGAGTTCACGGCCACCATACTGCTTTGGCCAGGTCACACCGATCCAGCCATTTTGTCCCAGCTTACGACTGAACTCAGGATCGATACCGGCACACCAGCAATCCGTACCGGGGCGAAAAGTGCCATTGCGTATTTCTTCCTGCAGAAAAGAGCGGACATCCTTACGAAGACGATCAACACTTTCATCGATGACGGGGGCGGGGAAATTGAAACGGATACTGTCCATAATCACCACACAGTTCAGGGGAAAAACATCTTGAGAAAAAAAAGGGTTTTCTAAAAAGAAAACCCAAGCTCAACCCTCAGAAAAGAGGTCAATCAACAACAACGCAACACCAATATTCCTCTTTACAACCCATAAAACAAATATCAATTAAACATAATACGCATACAATTATGGCATCACTCTGCGTCGCCGGAAATCATTCTCCTGAGCTCTGATTTCAGAATCTTGTTCACAGCCGATACCGGTAGTGGTTGCGCCATGAGGGTAACCCCGGTGGGACACTTGTAATGGGCAATGCGCTCCCGACAGTAGCTGATTATCTCGCTTTCGCTCACGACGGCATCATCCTTCAGCCTGACCACAGCATGAACAGACTCACCCCACTTCTCGTGGGGTACGCCAATAACGGCACATTCGCTGATATCAGGATGACGGGACAATATATTCTCAATTTCTATCGGATAGACATTCTCCCCGCCACTGACGATCATGTCCTTGATCCGCCCCACGAGGAACAGGTAGCCGTCTTCATCCAGGTAGCCACTGTCCCCGGTGTAATACCAACCATCCTGCAAGACAGCCGCCGTTAATTCCGGAGCTCGCCAATAGCCTTTCATAATATTGGCGCCTTTGACGGCGATTTCTCCCACATCACCAACGCCAAGCGCCTGACGCTCCTCGTTGACAATCCGAACATGGTTATGGAACACAGACCGCCCGACTGACTCCAGCCGGGGTAACCGCCTTGCTTCCAGGGAATGATCATCGCCATCCAGCACCGTCACCACGGGAGACGCTTCCGTCATGCCATAGGACTGCGCGAAAGATACCCCGGGCAACAGTGTGAGCGCCCGCTCCAGTAACGCCACCGGCATCGGCGCCGCACCATAGGTGATCATCCGCAGGCTAGACAGATCGAACTCCGCAAATTGCGGGTGATCAACCATGAGCTGCAACGTGGTGGGCACCAACTGCATGGTATTAATGCGGTATTGCTCCACCAACGTCATCATCTCCAGGACATCGAATTTGGAGAGGATGACCGTATGGGTCCCCATCATGGTAGCGGTATAGACCCGCGAGCCGGCGGCGGTATGGAACATGGGGCCTGCCATAAGGTGCGTTTCCCTCTCTACCGTATTGTAGAGAGAAAGTCCGCCAAGCCCATTAGTGAACAGGTTGATATGCGTCAGCATTACACCCTTGGAGCGCCCGGTCGTGCCGCCGGTGTAGAAGATGATCAGCGTATCGTCATTGCCGCTTTGCTGCAGATCGCTCTTTTCCGCACGCTTCAGCAGATCTTCATAGGACAGGAAGCCATCCGGCGCACTCTCGTCCCCGGTATAGACAACAGCTTTCAGCCAAGGGCATTCCCGGCTGATCGCCCTACCCTGCTCAATGTGATGGGGATCGACCAGCAACACCGTTGGTTCGGCATCCCGGATACAGTCGACCATCTCATCCACAGACAGGCGGAAGTTCACCGGCACCGTAATCGCCCCGGCCATGGGCGAGGCGAAGAACAACTCAAAGCACCAGTGGGAATTGAAGCCAAGATAGGCCACCCGGTCCCCCACACCGACGCCAAGGCCCGCCAACGCCCAGGCCAAACTCTGGCAACGCTCGCCGGTTTGTTGCCAGGTAAACGTATGCCCCTCATAGGTTACTGATGGGCTGTCCGGCCACCGGCCTACGGCTTTCTCCAGCAGGTTTGTCACCGACACCGCGTGGTCGTTCTGAGATACCATAAATATATCCACGTCCTTTCATTCGTTGAAGACGAACCCCATCGGTCCCATTACCCCATGCTGTTGGGAATCAGTAGGGAAATAATGGGGAACGAAACAAGCAGTCCCAGCACAATGAGATCCGCGACCAGGAACTTCATCACGCCAAAGAAAATGGTGTGAACCTTGATCTCTTTCGTCACCACGCTATTGATCACGAAGACATTCATGCCCAGAGGCGGAGTCACCAATCCGATTTCCAGCAGCTTGACCACAACCACGCCAAACCAGATCAGGTCCATGCCCATGCCTTCCACCAGGGGAATAACAAAGGGCAGGGTCAGCAGCATGGTGCCAATGGAATCCAGGAACATGCCCAGCACCACATAAAGCAGCACGATGAAGAAGAGCACCATCCAGTTTTCCAGCCCGAGACTCGCAACAAAGCCCACAAAGGCCCCGGTCACGCCGGTAAGGGATACAAAGGAGACAAAGATCTTGGCGCCAATGGCGATGAAGAACAGTGACGCGGACTGGAACGCCGTTTCCTTCA
>JAKLLS010000048.1 GCA_022014155.1 Marinobacter sp.
GTCCACCCGGATACCCGCATTCTTACGCGAACCTTCGATCTGCTCCGGCCACCAGGTAAACTGATTACTCTGCTTGTTGATCTCGCGGAACGCATCGATACAGCCCATCTCATCAAACAGACGATCCAGCCACGCCCGCTCGTGAGGCATGAAACCAGACACATCCAGCTTGTGGTAAAGAGGACTCGCGTCCGTCACATGGTGGGCGGTCTGCAGGTTGGCACAGAAAATAAACTGGCGACGCTTACGCAACGTCTTCTGCATGTGCAGACCGAAGGCATCCATAAAGTCGTCTTTGTGGTCCAGCACGGTAAGATCATCGTCACCGATCAGCTCGTCTTCCCGGCCCAGAGCACAAGGGGCCAGGACACAGGCAACCGAAACCTTATCAAAGTCCGCCTGAATAAAGCGCCCTTCGCGGTCCGCCTGCTCATTAGCGAAACCATACATGATGGCCTTCGGGAAATGACGGGTGTAGATACCGACACCGCCATCCTCGTTGTTCTCACCATCAATGAAATAGGCCTCGTAACCTTCCGGTATCAGGTTAAAGTCCTCAACTTCATAGGCCCGCATGCGGTGATCCTGAACGCACACAACGTCAGCGTCCTGCTCGGCCAGCCACTCGAAGAAACCTTTTTCAACAGCCTGGGCCAGGCCGTTGACGCTGATTGATACTACCCGCATACGTGTTCCCTGATTCGGTTTGTGTGTATGATACCGGTTTTACGCTTTAATTAAAGATCCACACCCGCCAGAAGCCTTGTCATGCACGACTATCAGCAACATTTCATTGAATTTGCCATCCGCCGTAACGTTCTCCGTTTTGGCGAGTTTCAGCTCAAGTCCGGCCGTACCAGCCCGTACTTCTTCAATGCCGGTCTGTTTAACACCGGTGAAGACCTGCTCGAACTAAGCAAGGCCTATGCCGCAGCCCTGCAGCGCAGCGGCCTGGATTATGACATTATTTTCGGCCCTGCCTATAAGGGCATACCGTTGGCCACTGTAACGGCCATGGCACTGGCCTCTGAAGGCCAGAACAAACCGTTCGCCTTCAACCGCAAGGAAAAGAAGGATCACGGAGAGGGCGGCAACATCGTCGGCGCCCCACTTGAGGGCAAAGTGCTGATTGTCGATGATGTCATTACCGCAGGCACCGCTATCCGCGAGTCCATAGACCTGATCCGTGCGGCTGGCGCCGAGCCCGCGGGCGTCCTGATTGCCCTCGACCGGCAGGAACGCGGCACTGGAGACCTGTCCGCCATTCAGGAAGTGGAACAGGACTTTGGACTGCCAGTGGTCAGCATCATTCAACTGGACCAGGTTCTTGATTACCTGAGCAGCCAACCAGACTTTGCCGAACATGCCAGTAACGTTGCACAATACCGGAATCGTTACGGAGTCTGAGTTCACATGAAGCATCTGACCAGGTTTTCACTCATCATTTCCGCCCTGCTTCTGACAACGGCTGTAGCAGAAGCGCGAATGTACCGTTATACGGATGAAAACGGTCAACTGGTCATTAGCAACACCATCCCTCAGGAAGCCTCCAAACGGGGATACGACATCCTTAATTCCAAAGGCCGTGTTATAGACACAGTCGCCCCCGCCCCCACACCGGAAGAAATTGCCGCCCGGGAAGCTGAAGAGAAGCGTCAGGAAGCCGAGCGGCTGCAACTGGAACACGATCAGGCACTGCTAAAACGCTACAGCCACCCCGATGAAGCTGTCAGGGCCATGCACCGCAAGATTCGTGAACTGGAAAGCCTCAACCAGCTCAAACGGGGCAATATTTCGGTGATCGTCAACCAACTGAACAGTGAAGAAGGCCGTGCTGCCGACATGGAGCGCGCCGGGCGCGAAGTGCCCGCGTCCACACTGGAAAAGATTCGGCGTCTGGAAGACCAGGTCCGCGACATCGAGCAGGAAATTGCCTCCCAGAATTCTGATATCCGGTCTCTTCGTGACGAATTCGAGGCTGACATTCAGCGCCTTGAAGCACTCACAGACGAAGAGCGGACACTTCCCCTGGAGCTTCCGGAAGAACAACAGTAATCCGGGCTCAGCAACATCGCCCCGAACAAAAAAAAGGCCACCCCATTGGGGCAGCCCCTTTTGTTCCTGACCACCAGGCCGATCAGGCAGAAGCAGTGCTCTTCTTGGCAGTGCTCTTCTTGGCGGTAGTTTTACGCGCCGCAGGCTTCTTGGCTTCAACAGACTTCTTGACAGTCTCGGCTGCTTCGGAAACGTCTTCCGCAGCTTCGGAAACAGCTTCCGCGCCTTCGGCGGCTTCTTTTTCCAGCTTGGCAACCAGGTCAGCGGCAAAGCCGTTAAAACGGCTGTTCAGGCTGCGCAGTTGCTCGAACAGGCTCTCGCTGTAGCCGTCGTAACGGGTACGCAGGGTCTTCACGCTGTATTCACGCACTTCAGACTCCAGCTTCTCAGCATAGTCGAACGGCTTGGACGCGAGCTTCTTCTGCTGCTCTTCTGCGGCGTTGATACCCTTCTCTACGATGTCCTGAAGCTGTTCCTGATATGACTTGAGTTTACCCATAATATTCTCTCCTGAGATTTTCGAGGTTGTGGATTCGTTAAGGATCCTTATAACACTCACTCAGGCTACGGTTAAAAATTAGAATGTTCATACTAAAAGCAGCCCCAACCTCATCAGGATGATGATTGGGCCGTTACCAGCGAAAAATAACCCAGCTGGGCACCAACATCTCGGTTTCATCCTCACGGATCCAGCCACCGCCATCGGCCGGCACCAGGTAGTATTCCGGCCCTACTTCCGGCACGACCTTGATCTCCACCAACTGACCATTTACCCGGTATTCGTAAAATACTTCCTGCTCGCCGGGCCGAATCACAATCTGCGGCCCCTCAGAGGACGGCTGGTAATCCGACACCACAACGGGCTCTTTCGGGGTTTCCACAGCCTCCTCATCAAGCCCGCCACTTTGCTGCGCAAACGCCGGCGCACAAAGCAGCGCGGATACAACACCCAGGCAGGTGATTCGCTTCATTTTCGTGATACCCTTTCGTCCATTCATGGCTACAGAGTTGCACAACGCAACCCCTGCTTCAATCAGAATTCGGACCTGCTTGATATGACACAGCAACAGACCCCACCGGTCGTTCTTGTAGACGGCTCATCCTATCTGTTCCGGGCGTACCACGCCCTGCCGCCCCTGACCACCAGCAAGAACCAGCCCACCGGCGCCATCAAGGGCGTCATCAGCATGCTGCGTCGTCTGGAGCAGGACTTTCCGGGCTCCAAGATGGTGGTGGTCTTTGACGCCAAGGGCAAAACCTTTCGTCATGACATGTACGAAGACTACAAGGCCAATCGTCCGCCCATGCCAGACGATCTCGCCACTCAGATCGAACCGATCCACGAGATAGTGAAGGCCATGGGCCTGCCCCTGCTGATCGTGCCGGAAGTGGAAGCGGACGATGTGATCGGCACCCTGGCCCATGAAGCCACCAGCAAGGGGATTGATGTAGTCATCTCCACTGGTGACAAGGACATGGCGCAACTGGTCAGCGACCACGTCACCCTCATCAACACCATGACCGAAACCCGGATGGACCGGGAGGGGGTGGTTGAGAAGTTTGGCGTCAAACCTGAGCAGATCATCGATTATCTTGCCCTGGTGGGCGACAAAGTGGACAACATCCCCGGAGTCAACAAATGCGGTCCCAAGACAGCCGTGAAATGGCTGCAGGAACATCAGGACCTTGACCATGTCATCGCTAACGCGGACAAGGTCAAGGGCAAGATCGGCGAATACCTGCGAGAAGCTGTAGATACCCTGCCCCTGAGCCGGGAACTGGCCACCATCCGCACCGACGTCGACCTGGCCTTTGGGCTGGAAGACCTGCAACTGCGTCAACAGGACGACAGCGCCCTGCTTGAACTGTTCCGGGAGTATGAATTCCGCGCCTGGATTACCGAACTCGAAAACACGGGAGACGCCCCCTCCGATATTGAGGCTGCCCCCACCAGCAACGACAACAAAACGCTGGAGAAACGCTACAGCGTCATCACTGACCAGGCAGAACTGGACACCTGGATTGACCGACTGAAGCAGGCCCCCTTGTTTGCCTTCGACACCGAGACCACCAGCCTGCGCTACATGGACGCGGAGATTGTCGGAGTGTCGTTCGCCATCGAACCCGGTGAAGCCGCCTATGTACCCCTGGCCCACGATTACATGGGCGCCCCCGAACAGTTGGACCGGGACGAAGTACTGTCGCAACTGAAACCACTGCTGGAAGACCCTGACGCAAGAAAGCTGGGGCAGAACCTGAAATACGACAAGAACGTGCTGGCAAACCACGGCATTGCTCTGGAAGGCATCGCCGAAGACACCATGCTGGAGTCCTATGTCCTTAACTCCGTGGCCTCGCGCCACGATATGGACACCCTGGCCATGCAGTACCTGGATGAACAGACCATCACCTTTGAGTCCATAGCCGGAAAAGGCGCCAAGCAACTGACATTCAACCAGATTGATCTGGAAAAAGCGGCCCCCTACGCTGCCGAAGACGCCGACATCACCCTCAGACTGCACCAAGTACTGCGCCCGAAACTGGCGGAGACCGGCAACCTGAAGTCCGTGTACGAGGACATTGATCTGCCTCTGGTGCCGATTCTTTCCCGCATGGAACAGCGCGGTGCGATGATCAGTGCCAGCACCCTGAAACAGCACAGCCAGGAGCTGGCCGAGCGGATGGCGGAGCTAGAGAAGGAGGCTCACGAAGAAGCAGGTGAGACATTCAACCTGGGCTCTCCCAAACAGCTGCAGGCTATCTTCTATGACAAGATGGGCCTGCCGGTGATCAAGAAAACACCCAAGGGCGCCCCCTCCACCGCCGAACCGGTGCTGCAGGAACTGGCCCACGAACACGCCCTGCCCCGGCTGATCCTGGAACACCGTAGCCTGAGCAAGCTCAAGTCGACCTATACCGACACCCTGCCGGAGCTGATCCACCATCGCACCGGTCGCATTCACACCTCCTACCACCAGGCGGTCGCTGCCACCGGACGGCTGTCGTCGTCGGAGCCCAACCTGCAGAACATACCCATCCGCAGCGAGCAGGGTCGTCGTATACGTCAGGCCTTTATTGCTCCCAAAGGTTACAAACTGGTGGCGGCGGACTACTCCCAGATTGAGCTGCGCATCATGGCTCACCTGTCTGGCGACAAGGGCCTTCTGACCGCATTCGAACACGGCGAGGACATCCACAAGGCCACCGCCGCCGAAGTCTTCGGTGTCTCACTGGGCGATGTCACTGGAGATCAGCGCCGTAGCGCCAAAGCCATCAACTTCGGTCTGATCTACGGCATGTCCGCCTTTGGTCTGGCGCGTCAGCTGGACGTCGGGCGCAACGTTGCCCAGGAATACATCGACCGCTATTTCGAGCGCTACCCGGGCGTTCTGAAGTACATGGACAGCATCCGTAAACAGGCCCACGACGACGGGTACGTGGAAACCCTGTTCGGCCGCCGCCTGTACCTGCCCGAAATCAATGCTCGCAACAAGCAGATGCAGCAGGCCGCTGAACGCACCGCCATCAACGCACCGATGCAGGGAACCGCCGCCGACATCATCAAGCGCGCCATGATCGACGTTGAAACCTGGCTGCTGAATAACCACGCAGACGACGCACGCATGATCATGCAGGTACACGATGAGCTTATACTGGAGGTCAAGGAGGGCGCGGTGGAGAAAATCTGCAAAGGCCTTGAAGACAGGATGTCCGCAGCTGCCAACCTCAACGTTCCCCTATTGGTAGAGGCCGGTGTCGGCAACAACTGGGACGAGGCACACTGATTAGCAGGCGGGCCAGGCTAACACCCGGCCCGCTCACCTCATACCGGTACCATTTTGGGGCAGGCTCCGATCAAAATGCCCCGTTTCGGCCCACCTGTTATACCGCCAACCCAACAACGGCGGGCCCTCACGATACGGCATGAAATTCGCATGCCATTTGCCTGTCGGCTCCCATCCCCACACAGGAGCCAGGTTGTGACAATTCTTTTCCGAGGCCGTTACCATGACATCTCTGGCATCTGAACGAAGCTGGCTACTGGACCCTGGCCTGCTCAAACTCGTCCACCAGTGCCGTCGAATGATCCACACCGAGTTCGGGGTCAAACTGCACCTCACCGAGGAGCATCTCGAGCAAAGGCTGGCCGACTACGCCCGTAAAACACGTTCCAGCCAGCTGATACGCACTTGGGAAACCCTGAAAGAGCGGGTTCCGCATCTTGATATCGCCGAAGCAGAGGACGATAAATCGGAAGGGGCCAAGCGAACCTACCGCGGGCAGGCGATTGCGGAAGACGGTAATGACAAGAACAGCCATCAGGAGGGCGAAGAAGCCCGACCACGACGCACCAAGGTGATCTATCGTGGCCAGGTAGTTGGCTGACCGGATCCGGTCAGACTGTCAGCAGAATCCGCTTAGAACGACTTGCTGACCTGGATGCCCGCGCTCCAGGCGTCGAGTTCGTACTCACCCCGGTAGTTGCTCGGATCTTCAGTGCCCGTGGGTAGCTGGGAGACCTGTGACGGGTTCTCATGCTGGTAATTGCGCTCATCCACCTTGCCATTACCGTCGAAGATCAGCGTGCCGGCCGCCACATCAACGGTCCAGCCACTGCTCTGGTCGGCCCACTGGGCACCGAGAGTCAGCCAGTGACGATCGTTGGAGGGAATCCGCGCCGTCACGAAGTCTTCATTGACCGGTGACTCATCAAAGGCGTACCCGGCCTTGAAGGCCCACTCCGGAGTCGCCTGCCAGATACCACCAAGGTTGAACTGCCAGGTATTCTGCCACTTTTCAGTGATATGGCTCAGTATCGCACCTTCCTGAGGCGCGCCGGTAATCTCTCCGCCAGCTTCACGGCTTACAATATCCAGCTCTTCAAAGCGGCTCCACTTGGCATAAGTCGCGCCAGCCAGGACCGTTACGGTATCCGTCAACTGATGGCGTGCGCCCAGGGTAATGCTCTCAGGAATCGCCAGCGGCACCTGTACCTTCTCGGAAACACTGGTCGGGGTGACCACGCCGGCGGCCGGGTTCACATAGCCTGCCAGGTCGGCGTCACCCTCAAGGTTCAGCTCCGTACCTGTTTGGGCAGACAACCCGAGCTGGGTTCTCTCAGACAGTTCATACAGAAAACCTACACGGAAGGTGACGCCGACATCGTCCCCTTCAATGTTGGCATAACCCTGATCATAAAATCCGGGATCAGGGTTGCCGCTCGGAGCCGTCACAGCAAAACTGGCCAGCGAGTTATCCATGAACCGCGTCAACTTGCCTTCCGCATAAATGATGTTGATTCCTGCGCCCATGGACAGACCCTTGCCGTTGTTGACGGAAATGGACGGGCTGAAGGAGATCGCAGTCAACTCGGTTTCATCGGCAAAGAAGCGCCCCATAAAGTCATCGTCGTAATCCGCAGCCAGGCCAAACGGCGCATGAATGCCGAAACCGACATCAACGGAATCACTGACTTCATGAGTCATGTAGACGTTTGGGAGTACCGCCGGGTCTGCGATATCTCCACCACGCGAACCCTGTACCGGAAGCCCCAGCTGATTGGTAGCTTCTACACCCTGCTTCGCTTTCGCATCAATATCCAGTACAGCTGCGCCAAACGAGATATTGGTGCCAGACAACTGACTCATTCCCGCAGGGTTAAACAGCACGGTGGTTGCGTTTTCAGGGTTGGCAGCAGCGCCGGCGTTGGCAACTCCCATCGCACTGGCACTTTGCTCATTCAGCGCAAAGCCACCGGCCAGAACACTGGCCGGGGCAGCCGCCGCAGCCAAGGTGACCAAACGGATGGCAGAACAAAGACTGGATTTGTTATGGCGCATACTTCCTCCTTTTAATTTGGCGGCGGAGTATACGCATCTCGGGCCAATGGCCTCAAATGCCATCCCTACTGATTCGGGACACTAATCATTTCAGACTAAAGTCTAATTCGCAGGACGATTGATCAATCGTCCTGAATCGACAGTTTGTCCACGGATGATGACAACTGGTCAGCGCCCTGGGCATCGGTACCCAGCTTGATCATCAGGCGCAAGTCATTGGCGGAATCCGCGTGAGCCAGGGCATCCTCGTAGGTGATCGAGCCTTCGGCATAGAGCTTGTAAAGCGCCTGATCGAAGGTCTGCATGCCAGCTTCATTGGATTTGGACATCAGTTCCTTGATTTTGTGCACTTCGGCCTTACGGATCAGGTCTGCCACCAGTGGCGTATTGATCAGCACCTCGATCACCGCCTTGCGGCCTTGGCCGTCCGGTGTCGGAATCAGCTGCTGGGCCACAATGGCTTTGAGGTTCAGGGACAGATCCATCCAGATCTGGTTATGCTGTTCCGGCGGGAAGAACTGGATGATGCGGTCCAGTGCCTGGTTGGCGTTGTTGGCGTGGAGCGTGGCCAGGCACAGGTGACCGGTTTCCGCGAACTGCACCGAGTATTCCATGGTCTGGCGGGTTCGCACCTCACCGATTAGGATAACGTCCGGCGCCTGGCGCAGCGTGTTCTTCAGGGCCACCTCGAAACTTTCGGTATCAATCCCCACTTCCCGCTGGGTCACGATGCAACCGTGGTGTTGGTGGACGAATTCGATGGGATCTTCAATAGAGATAATGTGGCCACGGCTGTTGCGGTTACGGTGGCCCAACATGGCTGCCAGGGAGGTGGACTTACCGGTACCGGTGGCACCGACGAACATGATCAGGCCCCGCTTGGTCATGGCCAGGTCCTTGATCACCTCCGGCAGGGAGAGGTCATCGATCAGGGGAATTTTCACTTCGATCCTACGCAGTACCATGCCGCACAGGTTACGCTGGAAGAAGGCGCTCACCCGGAAACGGCCAATGCCCCGGGCACTGATGGCGAAGTTACATTCGTGGCTTTCCTCGAACTCGGCCCGCTGCTTGTCGCTCATGGATCCGTAGACAAACTCACGGGTCTGCTCAGGAGTCAGGGCATTCTTGGTGACCGGGTGCACCTTGCCGTTCAGCTTCATGCTCGGCGGCACACCGGCGGTAATAAACAGGTCGGAACCGCCCTTTTCCACCATCAGCCGCAACAGTTTCTCGAATTCCATGACTTGTTACCTACTCTTTCAACATTCGGTGCCGGGGCAGGCCGGGTGAAACTGTCCGGGACACGCTGTGAATACGTCCCTGTACGCTTGACAAAAACATCCATGTTTTTGACAGTCCCGGACAGTTTCACCCGGCCTGCCCGCAAACATTAATCGTGCCTACCAGATCAGAAATTGTCTGGCATTTTCGCCTTGGCTCTGGCCGCTTCGCGCGATATTAGCCCTTTCTGCAACAGGCGCTCCAGACACTGGTCCAGGGTCTGCATGCCAATGGAAGCGCCGGTCTGGATAGACGAGTACATCTGCGCGATCTTGTCTTCCCGGATCAGGTTACGGATCGCTGCCGTGCCAATCATGATTTCGTGGGCGGCAATCCGGCCGCCACCCATTTTCTTCATCAGGGTCTGGGAGATAACCGCCTGAAGGGATTCCGACAGCATGGAACGGACCATGGACTTTTCTTCCGCCGGGAACACATCAACCACTCGGTCAATAGTCTTGGCGGCGGAGGTGGTGTGCAAGGTGCCGAATACCAGGTGGCCGGTTTCCGCGGCGGTCAGTGCCAGGCGGATGGTTTCCAGGTCCCGTAATTCGCCCACCAGGATGATGTCCGGGTCTTCCCGCAGGGCCGAGCGCAATGCTTCGTTGAAGCCCAGGGTATCCCGGTGCACTTCCCGCTGGTTGACCAGGCACTTCTTGGATTCATGCACGAATTCGATGGGGTCCTCGATGGTGAGCACGTGCTCATAGCGGCTGTCATTGATGTAGTCGATCATCGCCGCCAGGGTCGTGGACTTACCGGAACCCGTCGGCCCCGTCACCAGCACCAGCCCCCGCGGCACCGAGGACACGTCCTTGAAGACCTGCCCCATACCCAGGTCCTCCATGGTCAGGACCTTGGACGGGATGGTCCGGAATACCGCACCCGCACCCCGGTTCTGGTTGAAGGCGTTAACACGGAAGCGGGCTACACCGGGAACCTCAAAGGAAAAGTCGGTCTCGAAAAATTCTTCGTAGTCCTTCCGCTGCTTGTCGTTCATGATGTCGTAAATCAGCCCGTGAACTTCTTTATGCTCCATGGGCGGAAGGTTGATCCGGCGCACATCGCCATCAACACGAATCATCGGGGGCAATCCGGCGGACAGGTGCAAGTCAGACGCACCCTGTTTGGCCGAGAAGGCAAGCAGTTCAGTAATATCCATAGATTTCCTCGGAAGGCGTTTTTCTTTTATCCCGGTCTGGAGCCAGATCCGGTGCGGCCCCCGCATTCAGTATCACTTGGCATTTCAGTAACCTGCGGGTAACGTGTCAGCGAGACAGTGACAGACCGGACTCGGCGGATTCACACTATGAGCAGCATAGCAGACAACATCGGGAGCGTAACCCGACGCATACAAAAAGCAACATTGAAGGCCGGGCGGCCTCCCGGTTCTGTGCACCTGTTGGCAGTCAGCAAGACACGTGCAGCAGAAGATCTCAGGGAAGCAGTAGCCGCTGGCCAAAGCGCCTTTGGCGAAAACTATCTGCAGGAGGCCCTGGACAAGATTGCCGCGCTGGAGGACCTGCCAGGTATTGACTGGCACTTTATCGGTCCAATCCAATCCAACAAGACCCGCCAGATTGCCAATGCCTTTTCCTGGGTCCACAGTGTCGACCGCCTAAAAATTGCCCGCCGTCTGAGCGAGCAACGGAATAACCGCCTGCCACCCTTGAATATTTGCCTGCAGGTCAATATCAATGAAGAAGAGAGCAAATCCGGGTGTTCGCTCGAAGAACTGGAAGGGTTGGCCAGCGCCATCGGTGAGCTGCCCAATCTTCGCCTCCGGGGTCTGATGGCCATCCCCGATCCCAACCAGCCGGAGGCAAAACTGCGGACCAGTTTCCGCAAACTGGCCAATGCCCTGAAAACCCTGCGCCAGGCTCAGCCCGAAGCCGGACCCCTGGATACACTTTCAATGGGCATGTCCGGGGATATGGAAACAGCCATAGAAGAAGGGGCTACCTGGGTTCGCGTTGGTACCGCCCTCTTCGGCAAACGGTCACCAAAGAGCTGAATCGGCCAGTTCCTGTTATCATCGGGGCCGGATCAACGACAGATCAACTTGTGGAGTGAACTTTGAGCACATCACCAACCATTTCGTTTATCGGGGCAGGCAACATGGCCAGCGCCATCATTGGCGGTATGCTGGACAACGGTTTCAAAGGAGCCGATATCTGGGTCAGCGCTCCCGACGACAGTCACCTGCAATCCATTCGCAAGCGTTTCGGTGTCAGCGTGACCACGGATAACCGCTACTGCGCCCAGCAGGCCGACATGGTGATTCTGGCGGTGAAACCTCAGGTCATGGCGGATGTCTGCCGCGATATCGCGCCGGTAGTACAGAATACCCGCCCGCTGATGGTCTCCATTGCCGCTGGCCTGGAAGCCGGCACACTGGACGAATGGCTCGGCGGTGGCCTGCCACTGGCCCGGGTTATGCCCAATACGCCCTCCCTGGTTGGCAAAGGCGCCGCCGGACTGTTCGCCAACGATCAGGTCAGCGACAAACAGAAGAAGATGGTCGAAACCGTCTTCAACAGCATCGGTTCCGCCCTCTGGGTTGATGAGGAATCCCTGCTGCACGCCGTCACCGCCCTGTCGGGCAGCGGCCCAGCTTACTTTTTCCTGATGCTCGAAGCTCTGGAAGATGCGGCCACAGCGGCCGGCATTGCGCCAGAGACGGCCCGTCAACTGGCGATCCAGACCATGGCAGGCGCCGCCGAAATGGCCGGTCGCAGCGAGCACGACCCCGCGCAACTGAAACGTAACGTGATGTCCCCGGGGGGCACCACCGAGCGCGCGATCCATACCTTTGAGGACGGTGGCCTGCGGGATCTGGTCAAAAAAGCCTATTCCGCGGCATTCTCACGCTCTGAAGAAATGGCCAAAGAACTGGCTGGCAAACAGTAACCGATAACGGAGACACGGCTTCATGCTGGCTGACATTCTGATCACGATCCTGCTCATCGCGTCGACCTTCTATATGACCATTGTCCTGCTGCGCTTTTTGCTGCAGCTGGCGAGAGCGGATTTCTACAATCCCATTTCCCAATTCGTGGTGAAAGCCACTAACCCTCCGCTACGGCCGCTGCGGAAAATAATTCCGGGCTGGGGAGGCATCGACGGTGCCGCACTGGTGCTGGCAATCGTCATTCAGGCCATCGCGTTTCTGCTGATCCTGGTGACCCTGAACGGCGGCATGCCGAGCATCAACCCGCTCACCTTGCTGGCATGGGCAGCTCTGAACGTGCTGGACCTGGTCGTCAAGATTTACTTCTGGTCCGTTATTGCCGTAGTCGTGATCAGTTGGATAGCTCCGGGGAGCCATCACCCGGCCATTCAACTGGTGGCACAGATCACCGAGCCGGTCATGCGCCCGGTACGCAACGTTATACCGTCCATGGGTGGCCTGGATCTGTCGCCCATTGTCGTGTTCCTGATCCTGAACGTGATATCGGTGGTCATTAACCATATGAAGATCGCCGCTGGCATGGGCGCCCTGGCCGGAATTTAAACCAGGTCCCATAAATACATTTCGTTACAGTTAGCAACGCAAAACATCATTCCTGAGCCGCCACTTCATCCTGTTGATTTGGCGGCTTTTTTTGACCAACGCCTGCTGCCCTGCTATATACACCCCACTCCGCTCCCAAAGACACCCACAAAAATTGGGATATTATTACCTTTAATTAATGCAACAACACTGTTACCCGGAAGTCGCGCAGAAGGAAATTCCGATGAACAAACAAGGAACTCTGTCGCAGCAGGTAGAGGCCTACCACAACTGGAAAAAGGAACTGATCCGCCAGATAGGTCGATATCGATTGTGGTTGCAGGATAACAACCTGTTCTCAGAGGACGTGAGCCGCCGCATCCGGCACGGCCTGGAATTATTGATCGAAGACGAACTGACCATTGCCTTTGTCGGGGAATACTCCCGTGGCAAAACCGAACTGATCAATGCCCTGTTTTTCTCCGAGTATGGCCAGCGCATGCTGCCATCCCAGGCCGGACGCACCACCATGTGCCCCACGGAGCTGTTCTTTGATCGCACCGAAAACGCCAACTATCTGTTACTCCTCCCCATCGAAACCCGCACCGGGGAGCTGTCCCTGAATCAGCTTCGAAAGCAGTCCGAACGCTGGGTCAAACATGAGCTGGACGAGCGCAACCCCGACGTCATGCGGGAAGTACTGGCCGAGGTTGCACGGGTCAAAAGCGTGCCCCCCACTGAGGCACGGGACCTGGGCTTCGACGAAAACATGCTGGAACACGACCGCAACAACCCCGGAAACGTACTGGTTCCTGCCTGGCGCAACGCCCAGATCAGCATCCGCCACCCGCTGTTCGAGCGCGGTCTGCGCATTCTCGACACACCCGGCCTGAATGCCCTGGGATCGGAACCCGAACTGACCATCAGCATGCTGCCACGGGCTCATGCCATCATATTCCTGCTCAGTGCCGACACCGGGGTCACCGCCAGTGACATGACCATCTGGAAGGACCACATCGACACCGAGCATGCCGATCATCGTGCTGGCCGGTTCGCGGTGCTCAACAAGATCGACGTCCTCTGGGATGACCTTCAGGGCGAACAACACACCCGCGACGCCATTGACCGGGTATGCGGGTACACAGCGGACCACCTTGGCATCCGCAGTGGTGATGTCATTCCGCTGTCGGCCAAGCAAGGCCTCATATCCCGTATCAAACAGAATCCGGACCTGCTTGACCGCTCCAACCTGGATCAGCTGGAACAGTTGATCGTCAAACGCATCCTGATGCACAAGGAAGAGCTGATCACCCAGAGTCTGATCAACGATCTGCTGGGCATGCTGCAGAACAGTCAGGCCGCCATGCAAACCCGCCTTGATGCCCTGGAAGAGGAACTGCAGGCCTGTTCCGGCGTCACCATGGACAAGGAAGCGTTACGTCGCCTCGCAGACCGGGCCCAGAACGACTACGACTTCTACTACAAGAAACTGATCACCCTGCGCTCCAGCCGTCGGCTGATGGAATCCCAGGGCGAGATGCTGAAAAAGCTGGTCGATGAGCAGCGTTTTGAAGAACACGCCGACAAGGTTCGTACAATCATGTCCAAAAGCTGGACAACCGTCGGCATAAACCGTGGCATGGAACATTTTTTCGAGCTATTGGAAAGCGATCTGAACAACCTGATGAGCGAGGGCTTACTGGCGGAAAAGATGGTCGGAGCCATCTACCGTCGTTATAACGAAGACACCCGCGCCCGTCATCTGGAACCCATTCCCCTGCGTTCGGGCCGCCACATCATTTCCGTAAGAGAACTGCGCAAGAAAGCCAGGCGTTTCCGGGCCAACCCCAAAAACCTGCTGAGCGAACAATCCGTGCTGGTCAGGCGCTTCTTCAATGTCATGGTCAATGAAGCCCGTACCCTGCACCAAAGAGCCCGGAACGATGTGGAACGCTGGCCGTCGGAGGCCCTGCTGCCGATCATGCAGTATTCAATGGAACAGAAGCAGCTTCTGGAACACCAGATTCGACGACTGAGAGACATGGTACGCAATGACCGTGACAGTCGTGCCGAACGTGAACGCCTGCAGAACGCCATCAGCGATTTGTGCCGACAACTGGAACTGGCGGACGCTATGCATCGGCAAATTCGCAAGCCTGCCCCCACACTGATTCAGCAGAAAGTCGTCAATATATCCGGCGCCGTCTGAGGCGCCCGGTCATCCTGCGGTTGCAGGCACGGAGAGCGGCCTTTAAACTGCTGGGCTGGCAACCGCTCTCCCTGCGTTGTTCCAGACTTTCACTGACTGAACCAGGAACCTGTCGCGCCGATGCCCGATTCCCTGCCAACGGATTCTGTCGGGATTGTCACCCCACAGACGTTACATTTTGACGCGCCCATCACCCTGGCGTGTGGGCAAACGCTGGATAGTTACGATCTGGTGATCGAAACCTACGGCACGCTGAATGCCGATGCCAGCAATGCCGTTCTGATTTGTCACGCCCTCAGCGGCCATCACCACGCCGCCGGCTACCACTCCATGGATGAGCGAAAACCTGGCTGGTGGGACAGCTGCATTGGCCCGGGCAAGCCCATCGATACAAATCGCTTCTTTGTGGTCAGCCTGAACAATCTCGGGGGCTGCCATGGCAGCACCGGCCCCAACAGCGTCAATCCGAAGACGGGCAAACCCTACGGCCCGGATTTCCCGGTGATTACCGTCAGCGACTGGGTGCAGAGTCAGGCCCTGCTCGCGGACCGGCTCGGCATCGAATGCTGGGCCGCTGTCGTAGGAGGCTCCCTTGGCGGCATGCAGGCACTGCAGTGGAGCCTGGATTACCCCGACCGGCTGCGCCATTCGGTGGTGATTGCCTCCACCCCCCGCCTGACGGCCCAGAATATCGCCTTCAATGAAGTGGCACGGCAAGCTATCACCTCGGACCGTGAGTTTCACGACGGCCGTTACCAGGATTTCGATACCGTGCCTCGCCGCGGCCTGATGCTGGCACGAATGGTGGGCCACATCACTTACCTGTCCGATGCGTCCATGGGTGAAAAATTCGGCCGGGAGTTGCGGGACCAGGCCTACAAATTCGGCTATGACGCGGAATTCCAGGTGGAGAGTTACCTGCGTTATCAGGGCGAACGCTTCTCCGAGATGTTCGATGCCAACACCTACCTGCTGATGACCCGCGCCCTCGATTATTTCGACCCTGCCTACGAGTATGGTGGCGACCTGTCCAAAGCGCTGGAGCCTTCGAACTGTGAATACCTGGTATTGTCCTTCAGCACCGACTGGCGTTTTACCCCGGCCCGTTCCGAAGAAATGGTCAACGCCATGATCGCAGCCAGAAAACGGGTAAGTTACGCGGAAATCGACGCACCCTGGGGGCACGACGCCTTCCTGATCCCCACCCCCAGGTATACCGATATCTTTACCGCCTATATGGATCGTGTGGCACGGGAGGTGGGCGCATGAGACCGGATCTGGAAATCATTCAGCAATGGGTCAAACCCGGCAACCGGGTGCTCGACCTGGGCTGTGGTGACGGCACCCTGCTGGACTTTTTGCAGCGTGAACGTGGCGCCACCGGCTTTGGCCTCGAGATTAACCCGGACCACATCACGACTTGCATGGGCCGCGGTGTTTCGGTGATTGAACAAAACCTGGACACTCAGGGACTGGGTAACTTCGACGACCGGACCTTCGATACCGTCCTGATGACCCAGGCCCTGCAAGCCGTACGACGGCCGGACATGGTGCTGGAGGAAATGCTCAGGGTGGGCCGTGAAGGCATCGTCACCTTCCCCAACTTTGCCCACTGGCGCCTGAGATGGGGGCTGACCCTGAAGGGACGTATGCCGGAGTCCGAAGCATTGCCATACAAGTGGTACAACACGCCCAACATCCGGCTGTGCACATTCCGGGATTTTGAAGCCTTGTGCCGTCAGAAAAACATCCGCATCAAGAGTCGCCGGGTGGTGGACGGACAACACCAGAATAGCTGGCTCGCCCGCCTATGGCCTAATATGTTGGGAGAGATCGCCATCTATCGTATTACACGGGAGGAGACCTAATGCAGAATGCCCGATATTGGCTGGCAGCCACCCTGCTCTGCCTTGCCTTCATCAGCTTTCAGACCCACGCCGCCGATTCGAAGGACTTTGGCGAGTATCAGGTGCACTACAGCGTATTTCCGAGCACCTTCCTTGATCCTGAGGTGGCCAAGACCAACAACCTCAACCGTTCCCGGGGTATTGGTATCGTCAACATCGCCATTATGCGCGAAGGGGAAAACGGCAGCCTGACACCGGTGTCCGGGCAGGTGGAAGGCAAGGCCCTGAACGATATCCAGCAGCCAAGATTCCTGGCATTCCGTCGCATTCAGGAAGGTGAGTCCGTGTACTTTATAGCGGAGTACCAGTACCGCGATGCCGAACTGATGACGTTCCAGATCACCGCCCGTCCCACGGGTGCTGGCAAGGACCTGCCCATTCGATTCGCCCACACGCTGTTTAACAACTGATGACTTCAACACATACGCAGCTGGTCATCGCCAGCAACAATAAAGGCAAGATCGCGGAACTGACCGACTTACTGAATCCACTCGGCATTCAGCCAGTGTCGCAAGGTGAGCTTGGCGTCAGCGAAGCGGAGGAGCCAGCAGTTACCTTTGTCGAAAACGCCATCCTCAAGGCCCGCCATGCCGCCCGCGAAACCGGGCTGCCCGCACTGGCGGACGATTCCGGGCTTGCGGTTGATGCCCTGGGCGGAGCCCCCGGCGTCCGTTCCGCCCGTTATGCAGGCGAAAACGCGAGCGATAACGACAACGTCCAGGCGTTACTCGAAGCCATGTCATCCGTTGCGGAGGGAGAACGAGGCGCCCAGTTCCACTGTGTCCTGGTGTACCTGCGCCACGCCGATGATCCAACACCCGTTATCTGTCATGGCCGCTGGCCCGGGAGCATTCTGAGAAACCGGCGTGGTGAAGGCGGTTTTGGCTACGACCCCGTGTTCCTGGTTCCGGAAGCAAACTGCAGTGCCGCCGAACTGAGCCGTGAGCAAAAGGGCCGGATCAGCCATCGCGGCCGAGCCCTGGCTCAACTGCTGGAACAGCTGAAGGCCAGGACGGAATCGTCGTGACCTCTTCCCCCGCAGGGACGGAGACAACACTGCCGCCCTTGAGCCTTTATATCCACGTGCCCTGGTGCGTGCGCAAGTGCCCCTATTGCGACTTCAATTCCCATGCCTTTACCGGTGATATCCCGGAAGAGGCCTACCTGCGTGCAGTGCTGGAAGATCTGGATCAGGACCTTTCCCTGACCGGAGGTCGTAGCATCCAGACCGTCTTTATTGGTGGCGGCACGCCTTCGCTGATGTCGCCGGCATTCTACCAACAGCTTTTTCAGGCTCTGAGACTACGCCTGGATTTCAGCCCCGACGCCGAAATCACCCTCGAGGCCAATCCCGGAACCGTGGAGCAGGCGCGATTTGAAGGGTTTCGTGAAGCCGGCATTAATCGTCTCTCCCTGGGCATCCAGAGTTTCAACCCCAAACATCTGGAGGTTCTCGGACGCATCCACGATGACAAAGCCGCCCATCGGGCAATCCAGGCCGCCAGACAGGCGGGCTTTGACAACTTCAACCTGGACCTGATGCACGGCCTGCCAGGCCAGACACCGGACGATGCCATTGCTGACCTTGAAGCCGCACTGGCCTGGGAACCACCCCACGTCTCCTGGTACCAGCTGACCCTGGAGCCCAATACCGAGTTCTACAGTCACCCACCGGTGCTGCCGGACGACGAACGCTTATGGGATATCTACGAGCAAGGGGGCAATTTCCTGAGACGGAACGGCTACAGCGATTATGAAGTGTCTGCCTGGTCCCGCCCCAACATGGCTTCCCGGCATAACCTGAACTACTGGACCTTCGGTGACTATCTGGCACTCGGTGCCGGGGCCCACGGCAAGATGACTGGAAGCGGGCAAATATCCAGATACTGGAAAACCCGGCAGCCTTCGGCGTACCTGAATCGCATTGGCAGCCGCACCGCCGGCAGCGAGACCATCGAACCGGGCGATTTACCCCTGGAGTTCCTGATGAATGCGCTGCGCCTCACCGAGGGCGTGGATGATCAATTGTTCAGCACACGAACAGGTTTACCCCTGAGCGCGGTTGCGGTAAAACTTGAACAACTAAGAAAGGAAAACCTGCTGGCCCCGGATCGGCTCAAAGCCACCGAACTTGGCCACAGGTACCTGAACAGCCTGCTGGAGCGTTTTCTGTAATGGACATGCCAAGCGTCATCCGATCACTCCCCAAACGCCTGAAGCTGGGCATGATCTTCTCCATCATCCTGCTGGTGGCCCTGCTGGCCATTAACCAACCCCTGCAAACCGGTTCAGCTCCACAGGGCATCATCAGCTTCCAGCTGGCCGCCACTGCAGATCACTCCCTGGCCATTCTACGCAGCTGGCGCGGAGACATCATGATCTGGGCGCATCTCTCCCTGTGGCTGGATTTCCTGTTTATTCCTGTCTATGTGATCACCCTGTTGATGGTGACCAACCTGATTATGCAGGATCGCCCGGGGGTGCGTGAGCGCAACGTGGCGCGCTGGGTCAGGGCACTGTTTGTGTGTGCCGGCGCCAGCGACGTGCTGGAGAACATCCTTCTGCTGAACAACCTCAACCCGCCAACCGATACGCTCAGCCTATCCGCCACGATTTGCGCTCTCGTCAAATACACCGGGCTGATGCTGGGACTGGCAGGGCTGGTTATTATTCGTGCGGCAAGGCGCCACCCGCTCGCCCACGGGTAACGCCATCAACGATATCAGTTGGTACGGTGGAAGAGCAGATCCCAGACACCGTGACCAAGCCGTTCACCGCGCCTCTCGAACTTGGTCATCGGACGATCGTCAGGACGCGGCGAATACTGGCCGGCCCCGGCGGCATTGGCAAAGCCTTCCGCCTCATTCATCACTTCCATCATGTGCTCGGCGTAATTTTCCCAGTCCGTTGCCAGGTGCAAAATGCCGCCAACACGGAGCTTGTGGCGAATACGCTGGACAAAGTCATGCTGGATCAAGCGGCGCTTATGGTGCCGCTTCTTGTGCCAGGGGTCGGGGAAGAACACCATGACCCGGTCCAGACAGGCGTCCGGCAGGCACAGGTCGATGACATCGTTGGCATCAATGGAGTAGACCCGCACATTCTCGAGCCCCCGATCCTCAACTTCCTTCAGCAGCGCCCCCACCCCCGGCAGGTGCACCTCAACGCCGATAAAATCCTGCTCAGGTGCCGCTTCGGCCATATCAGCCAGGGATTTGCCCATCCCGAAGCCGATTTCCAGGTTCAGCACGGCATCGCGTCCGAACACCTGGCGCGGATCAACCATGCCCTGCTCACGGGTCAACCCATAGATCGGCCAGCTACGCTCATACGCTTTCTTCTGGCCTTCGGTCATGCGCCCCTGGCGCAGAACAAAACTACGAATGCCACGGCGTGTGGTTACCGGGGAATCGTTGGACAGATCTTTTTCGTCGGTCATCTGGGTTCCTCAACCGCAGGAAGCGGAGTCTGGTTCTGGAGAAATTACCGCACAGTTTACCAGAGTGGATCGATTCAGGCCGACACAACCGAATTAGCCGATTGCTGCCGGTCCAGCTTGCGATAGCCCAACGCCTCCACCAGGTGACCATTGCCGATACCGTCGGCCCCGTCCAGGTCCGCCAAGGTCCTCGCCACACGGAGGATCCGGTGCAAGGCGCGGGCCGAGAGCCCAAGTTTTTCCATCGCCCCGGACAACAAAGCCTCTCCCTGGCTGTCCAGCTGACAGTAACGGTGCAGCTCATTGCCACCCAGGCCCGCATTGATGGTTCCCCGCTGCAACTGGCGATCACGCGCCCGGGCCACCCTGGCCCTGACCACTTCACTCGTTTCACCGTCCGCCTGTTTCTGCATTAACACATCCCCGCCCTGCACCGGCACCTCCACGTGCAGATCAAAGCGATCCAGTAACGGCCCCGACACCTTACCCCGGTAGCGCATCACCTGCTGCGGCGTACACTGGCATTCGATCGTCGGATGGCCGTTGTAGCCGCATGGGCACGGGTTCATAGCGCCCACGACCTGGAAGCGGGCCGGGAAACACACCTGCCGGGCGGCGCGACTGATGGATATCTCCCCACTCTCCATGGGTTCGCGGAGCACCTCGAGCACCCGTCGTTCAAACTCTGGCAATTCATCAAGAAACAATACGCCACGATGGGCGAGGGAGATTTCTCCCGGGCGGGGGCTGCTACCACCTCCGACCATGGCAACGGCAGAAGCGGTGTGATGGGGAGAACGGAACGGCGGTTGCCGCCAGTAACCGTCACGCACGGGCAGCCCCGCCACCGAATGGACACTGGCCACTTCCAGCGCAGCCTGGGTGGTGAGCGGTGGCAAAATACCGGGCAACCGGCTGGCCAACATACTTTTTCCGGTCCCCGGCGGGCCATAAAACAGCAGGTTGTGGGCTCCAGCGGCCGCCACTTCCAACGCACGTCTTGGTACAGACTGCCCCCGGACATCCGCAAGATCCGGTCCGGAAACGGCACCTTCGTCCAGTGAAGCAGGCGGAATGGGTACCAGCGTCGCCCGACCACACAAATGCTCACACACGGTGAGCAGGTGGGCAGCAGAGAGCACGTCGTCCTGGCTCGCCAGGGCGGCCTCGGACGCATTCGCTTGAGGAACCAGTAACCTCCGGCCTTCCCCGCGTGCGGCAAGTACTGCCGGCAGTATGCCCTTAAGGGGGCGCAAGGCGCCATCGAGGGACAATTCCCCCACGAACTCGCAGGCAGTCAGGCTTTCCGGGGGTATCTGGCCAGAGGCCGCGAGAATCCCCAGGGCAATGGGCAGGTCAAAGCGGCCCCCTTCCTTGGGGAGATCGGCAGGCGCCAGATTGATGGTTATACGTCGGGCGGGGAACTCAAAACCGGCATTCAACAGTGCACTGCGGACCCGCTCCCTGCTTTCCCGGACCCCGGTTTCCGGAAGTCCGACAATGGAAAGAGCCGGCAATCCGCCGGACAGGTGCACCTCAACTGTAACAGCCGGGGCAGATACGCCAATACTGGCGCGGGAATGGACAATAGCTAGCATAGCGACCTTCCGTGGTCAGATTCTCTCGGTGTTCAACCCATGGGCACGTCGGCCCATATCGGTGCAGGCTCAGTTGTCCTGCAGTTTGCTCTCCAGTGCAGCAACGCGCTTCTCCAGCGCCTCCACCTTTTCACGGGTCTTCATCAGCACCGCCTGCTGGGCATCAAACTCTTCACGGGTTACCAGCTCAAGGCGGGATAGCACCGACATCACCGTTGCCCTTGCCTGGGTTTCGAAATCTTCCCGGGCCGCACGGGCCATATCGGGCACAAACTGGCCAAACTGGCCCTGTAGCTGGGCCAAAAAATCCTGCGGACCTTTCACAACATCACCTCTCTGGCATCAACGGGTTCCGGCGCCAACCGACGATCAGGCGCCCGGAATGGACTTGCGGGAGTGTAACACATCACTGGCCCTGCCATACTGTGCCCTGTCCGCAGTATAATAGCGCCGCAGGACGGTTTGCACGGTGCGCCAATATGGCTCGCCGCGGAGATCAATGCTCTTTTTTGGTGCAGCATGATGTTCCAAACTGGAGCGCGATATTTCTAACAAATTGAAATTATGCAACTTTTTTGCGTTGGCACACCCGATGCTATAAACCTCGTACGCAATCCGCACAATTGGTGTGCGAGGTGGCAGCATCCCGACCTCAAC
>JAKLLS010000049.1 GCA_022014155.1 Marinobacter sp.
CGTGGTGTTCGAGTCGGCGGTGATCTGCGAGTTCCTGGACGAAGTCACCCCCGACTCCCTGCACCCCTCCGACCCCCTGACCAAGGCACGGCACCGGGCCTGGATCGAGTTCGGCTCGCAACTGCTCAACGACATTGCCCGCCTGTACAACGCCAGTTCCGAGGCGACATTCAACGACTGCGTAGACGTGATCTACGGCAAGCTCCTGCGCCTGGAACCGGAAATCCAGGGGCCATTGTTCGCAGGTGATCAGTTCAGCCTGATCGATGCGGCCTACGGCCCCATCTTCCGCTATTTTGACACCCTGGATCCATACCTGCCATTCGATGTATTCCAGGACAACCCCGCTGTACGGGCCTGGCGAGGAGAACTGGCCCGTCGGCCAACGGTGCGGGACGCCGTGACGGAAGACTACCCGGCGCGGCTGAAGGACTTCCTGCTGCGCCGGGATTCCCATTTGAGTACGCGGATTTCCGGGGCTGAGCACGCCCTGGCGGACGCCGCCTCAGGCTGAAGGGTTGCGGGTTCAACCCGATACGACCTCGGGGGATACCGTCAGGGATTCATCCATACACTGGTCAAACTGCGCAATCACATTACCGGCACGCAGGACCTCACCCTGCCAGCGATAGATCTGGCGGAACCTGGCGCCGGCATCCGGGTAAAAGCGGGAGAAGCGAACCGAAACGGTATCCCCCTCCGCCACCTGCAGCGGGTGTTCGATGGGCAGGTAGGCATGTTTCCAACTGGCCGAAGTGCTCCCCCCACCAATATCGTCACCAGAGATATCAAGGGTCACCGACGGGCTGAGCTGGGCTACAAAATAAGCCTTGAAGCCCGTCATCCATTCCGCCTTGTGCACAGGATACGGTACATCGACGGAATAGCACGGTGGCTGCTCCCATTCACCCTGGTAACGGTACAGGCAACGGGCCCGCGAGAGGTAGGTTCTGCGGGGCAAGATGGTGTCGTAATAGATATTGAACGGCGAGCGAATGCCCTTTTCCCGGCATAGCCTTTCCATGCTGTACTTTGGCGACAGGGTGCTGACCTCCCGTTCGACCAGGCTTCTATGGGCCTGTCGTGCCGCTACCGGCACCAGATAAGTGGCGGTGGATTGCGGCAGGACCCGGCCTCCGGCTTTGAGGAAACGCGGGATGGCGTCGCGCAGGATCGGCTGGAAATCCTCATTGTCCGCCATATTGCCCATGATCTCGGAGATCAGAACGTCCACCTGCTCGGGCAGCGAGACGTCGAATGACAACTGGTTGATCGGGACAAAGCGGTCCGCCAGGCCCGCCTGTGCCATACGCTCGACGGCCCGGGCCAGCACCGGCGCGCTCAGGTCGATACCATACACGCGGCTGGCGCCCGCCTGCAGGGCCCAGAGGCTCAGGATCCCGGTTCCGGTGCCCAGGTCCAGCACCACATCGCCCGGGCGCACCGTCTCCTGTATCGCCTTCCGGTAGGCGGCCATGCGCAACCGGTCCTGCAGCATCAGTTCGTGGAAATCGTCGTCCCATTCCAGCAGAGCCTCGGAGAACGGCAGCCAGGGCTGCTCCTCTTGATAGTCCCTCATGATCTTTCTCTCCTTAAAAAAAGACCCGTCGGAAGGCCGTCGGGTCAGTCGGACAGGTTGGCCGGACTAGCCGGCTCCCCGGGAAACGTTGGATGAAAAGCCGTGCCCGGTACGCTTTTCGGCGGGCAACGCCACATAGGCGCCAGCCCCGATCAGTGCGACCGCCCCGGAAATTACCGTGAGGAACAGCGGATACTCCCAGCCTCCGTTCTCCGCAGTGAACAGCCAGCCGTTGGGCCAGTGCGCCCAGGTGGCCCCAAGCAAGATCGGTATCAATGCCACGGCCACGGCCCGGACCTGATAGCCCAGGATCAGCAGGATGCCGCCCACAGCTTCCATCAGGAACACTACATAGGCCAGCCATCCCGGCAACCCGATGGATACGAAGAACTGGGCGGTGCCGCCCAGGGTGAAGACCATCAGCTTCAGGTAAAGGCTGTGGGCAATCAGGACAATACCCAGCGATACCCGGAGCAGGAGCGCCCCGAAGTCCAGCCCGGTGGTTGGATTCAAGTTCATGATTTTTCTCCTTTGACATCATTAACGGTTGTCAGTCACCAGTCTACTGACTGGGCTGACCACCCGGGATTCCCAAAACTGCAAGCCGGGCTTGCATAAAACGAACACCCGGTTAACGCGGATCGCGACCGGCGCTCGCCGGTGCCCTGGACACCGTCAGGTCGCCACACTCCGGGCCGTTGAGGTGGCGGCCGGTCTTCAGGCAGAACACCGAGCGGTGCAAAGGGCAGGTAATGGTGCCCCGCGCCCGGTTGACGTCACCGTAGTCGAGCCTGCCGCCGCGATGGGGGCAGTGCCTGGGCAACTGGTAGTCCTGACCGTCGAGCGTGACGGCAAACCTGCCGGTTTCCTGGTAGTCGTCCGGTGCCATTTCACGCCACTCCCTCTTGTACATCCTGTTGCGCATCACATCGCGCCTTACTGACCGCCGCCTCAAAGGCGGTGGCGGTCACCGTGCTGGTCAGCCATGCCCCGGTCCAGGCCTTGCCCGGATCCAGGGAGGCGCTTGTGTCCATGGCCCTGAGTAGCCGCTGACCTTCAATGGCGTGAAACTGGTCGATATGCTGGTGCTCGCTGTAGTAGTCCGAATGCCGGATATCCAGGCGTTCGCAGGCCTGCACGTAACACTCGAAGAACACCGGAATCGCCGTCTCCAGATAGGTAATCGCTCCGGCAAAGTAGGACGGGTCATCCGCCCTCAGGGTGAGCCAGTAGAACAGGTTGACGAAACCCAGGCACTCCTCGCACACTCGCTGTTCGTAGGCGGTCAGGTCGGTGGGCATACCCAGCTCCCGCAGCAGTTCGACGTACAGGTTGGTGTGGGCCCGGCGGGGATTCCCTGCACCGAACTCGTCGATGATGATGCGCAGCATAGGCATCTGGGCGGCCAGCGTTAGCCGCGGCATCACGTAGTAGAACGTCTGAGCCTCGGTGAGGCCGTCGACGGCAAACTCCTGGACCAGCACCCGGAACTGGGACAGCGTCATTTCCTCGGCCACGAAGCGGGCACTGGCCGGCAAGTTTTCCTGCTCGCTGGCGATCAGTTTCGCCAGTCGCTGCTGGAGATCCCTGAGGGTTGCCGGCGAATCCTCCGGCCCCCGTGGCGACAGCACGTCGTCGATCCATTGCCGCTCCGCCGCCATTAGCTGGGCGGGGCTATCCCCGGCGGGATCTTCAACGCGGGACCGGTTATAGCGATAGAGTTCGTACTGTGTCATACGACCTCCACTTCAGTGGCGGCCACCAGGCGATCGGAGGCAATAATGCCGCGCTGTCTCAACTGGAGTTTGAGGTAGCGGTACCAGTCATCGGCGCCAAGCTGATAGGCCTGCGCCAACCGGAGGATTTCATCGTGCAGCTGCGGCCCACTATGATGCACCGCCAACCGGCACAGGGCTGGCTCCAGGTTGGCCAGGGAAACCACGTTGCCATCGTTCGGCAGTCCGGCCGCCAAGCACTCCTCCCAGCCGATGTAATAGGCCAGGCCCTGGCTCCTGAGGGCTTCGATTTCCTGCTCGGTGCGTGGCTGTTCCGGCGAGTCCTTGATCCCCACCACCCGGGGCAGCTCGGCCACTGCCATCAAGGTGTCGAAATCGGTGGCATTGCCGGACAGCGCCGACTCGTTATACAGGTAGAGGTCCAGCCCGGTGGCATCGTGTATCCGGCGGTAATGCTCGAGCATGGCCCCCCGGCTGACAGCCGGGCCAAAGGGGGTGGTCAGCATCACAGCCCTCGCCCCCAAAGCCTCGGCACGTAGTGCCAGAGCCAGGACGGCGTCGGTGGTGGGCCGTTCCAGGCCGACGATGACGATGCGGTCCCTGGCAGCCGCCAGGGTGGCGCGTACCATGGCTTCCCACTGGTGGTCAGCGAGCCGCCAGCCTTCCCCGGAGGTCAGGCAGGCGATGTAGCCGGTCGCCGATTCCCGTGACTGGGCCACCAGCCTGGCAACGCTGGCGTTGCAAACCCTGCCCAGTTCATCAAGCGGGGTGATCAAGGGGATGAAAATACCTTGCTTCGACATAGTCCCAATCCTTATCTGTATGGGTGTAAACCCGTGACGTGGCGTAGAGTGACGGCAGGGGCTTGGGCAACACAGCCGCATCTAGGGCTGCAAAATCCCCCAGGTGGGCCTTGAGCGCCGGAAGGCGGCGCAAAACCGGGTCCAGGGTAAACAGGATGGCGCCGTTGCAGATAACCTGCAGCGCCAGCAGCGCCTGGTCGGAGCGCAGGCCGGACATTCGCGAGTCCCTCGCGTACAGCTCCAGCTCCTGCTGGCCATAGCCTTCCCGCAGGATCGCCATGTCGCTGTGCAGTCGGTCCATGAACGGGTAGTAGGCATCCTGGACGTCACGGCGCAGTTGCCAGATGATCGCGTCGCATATGCCTACCTGTTCGAAGTTCATGCGCACGCCACGCCGGTAGTAGCTGGCAAAGAACGCCAGGGCGCGTCGCCGCAGGTGGCTGTCCTGGTGGTGCATGCCGAGGAACACGCTGGCATCCACAAATGGAAGGTGCTCAGCCATGGTAAGCCTCCAGGGCGGATTTCATGGCGCCCATTGCCTCGGCAAACACCTCCGGCTTGCGGGCCAGTGCCAGGCGGATGTAGCTCTGCCCCTGTTCCGGCCGGTGCCAGTAAAAATACTTTCCAGGCAGGACATAGAGTTGGTGTGTCTGCAGGTAGCGCTGCAGCTCGTCGGCCGTAACGGCCGGATCGTTGATGCGGAACCAGGCCACACTGGTATTGATCTGCGGCGGGCAGTAACTCAGCAGCCCTCCATCCAGGCTGTCCCGGGCCAGTTGCCGGTTGGTGTCCAGCACCTCACGCACGGAGGCAAACCCGTCCGCCCCGCTGTCCTGCACATAGCGGGTCACCAGCCGGAGGATGAACGGCGAGACGTTCAGCAACACGCTGGTAACCAGGTTATGAATGTCATCGTTGAGGTCGCGGCTGGACATGATGGTTGCGCACTTGGCGTCCTGCAGAGGCCAGGTCTTTCCGGTGTCCTCCATGGCGATATAGCGCACCCCCGAGGATTCCAGGATGTCGTAGACGTCGCAGCGCTCGCCCCCCGAGGTGATCATGAAGGCCGCAAAGCACAGGTCCAGCACCAGCAGCTTGTCGTGTTCGCGGCAGAACCGAACCACCTCCAGGAACGCCTGATTGCCCTCTGCAAACAGGCTGAAACCGGTGGGGTTGTTAGGGTCCACCAGAACGATGGCGTCCAGGTCCGCAGCGTGCTCGACCAGGTTGCCATAGACGGCATCACTGGCCTGGAACAGGGACTCGTCCAGTGGGGACATGGGCACCTGCATATGCTTCATCAAGTCGTGCAGGTTGTCAAAGCAGGGCTCGATCAGGCCTACCGTAAGGTTGTGCTTGCGCAGGTAGGTGGCGGTGATGTGCATGCCGATGGACGCAGCATAAACCAGGTAGATCTCGTCGCGGCGTTTCAGCGCGGTGTGCTGGCCGTGAAAGCCGTAAAAGGTCTCGATAAACTCCTGCTCGCTCTGGTACTGGGTCTGGTTCTCCGCGCCATACCACAACTCCGGCAGGCTCTCGACAATACGCCGCTGGCCGGGACTCTGGCTCTGGTGGGTGTGGGCATCCGCCAGATTGAAACGGGTCTTGAGCGCCTCGATCTCGTGCTGGGTAATGTCTTCCTTGGGGGCCAGAACCAGGCCGTTGCCAGGCATGGTAATTTCAAGGTCGGTGTACATGTCGCTCTCCTTGGGGTAAGCCAGCCCGGATGCGCCAGGCAATCCGGGCACGGTGTTCCTGAGTGTGTGGCCAGGGCGGGAATCAGGGTTCGATGACTATCTTCTCCATCATGCCGTGATCGCCGTGGTCGAGGATGTGGCAATGGGCCACGAATGCACCGCTGAAGTCGGTGTAGCGCATCCGCGCCTCGATGGTGGTGCCCGCTTCATCGTTGGGGTCGATTTCGGGCACGTTGATGGTGTCCTTCCAGTAACGGTCCACCACGTTGCCGCTGACATCCCGACGGATGACCTCGAACGGGTTGACGTGGATATGGAAGGGGTGGTGAGAGAATACCGAGGAGATATACCAGGTTTGCGCCTCCCCCAGCTTGAGGATGCGGGGCTGGTCCGGATTGTAGGGCTGGCCGTTGATCAGTCCCACCCACGGGTCCTGGCTGATGTCGATATCGAATTCCACATGCTGCGCCATGGGTGAAAGCTCCTGTGTACCGATAGACTCGGGCCGCTGCAGGCCGGCCAGTGCCCCATTGCGGGGGTACCACATCAGCTTCGGCGCCCCGGAGACCACCACCCGAGCGAGGATGCTTTGCGCCTGCTCGTCCAGCACCAGCGGGGCATCTCCCCGGTTTCGGTCACAATAGTGCTCCGGCAGGGTGGCACCGGCAGAGGGATCAAGGGTGTCCACCAGGTAGTAAACCCCGGGCCGGAACGCCCGTACCGCCACATCATTGCGGTAGCCGGGGGCAAGGAACACGCCACGGTCGTCGGCCAGGCGTTTGGTATCGAACGGGATGCCATCCGCTGCCAATTGCACCAGAGGAACAGCCTGTTCCGTACCACAGGCAGGCACTAACTGAAGGTTCAGCAACTTGCGGACGCCCGCGTGCACAAGCCGCCAATGTTCGACCTCACCGGGGCGCAGGACTATCTCCGGCATGACCGCTCCGTTGACGGACATATGCCATCCGCGCTCGGTCGCCAGGTCATCCCAGGCGGTGGGGGCAAAGGTATCGTTGTTCTCGATCCGGCCCTGCTCGTCAAAGGCAATTTCCTGAAACAGCATGACCCGTTCTTCAACCGTACCGAGCCCCGGAACCTCGTCATAGTCACCCTTGATAACCAGTGCCCCTCCCATGCCGCTACCCACCTGGACCGAGGTCGCACCGTGGACATGAGTGTGATACCAGAAGGTGCCCGCCGGGTGGTCCTCGGGAATCCGGATCTCGTAGTCAAAGTGCTCACCGGAGGTCAGCTTCACGAATACATTATCGCTGTTACCGGTAGGATCCACGTGCAAACCGTGGGTGTGCAGGTTGACGGTATTAAAATTGTGGGGAGCATTGTGGTTGCAGTAGCCGGTGTCGTCACAGTGAGGCGGATGTTCCTCCTCGGGCAGGGCGTTCACCAGCCGGATTTTCAGCACGTCGCCGGGTCGGGCCTCCATGGTAGGCCCCACCATGGCTCCGTTGTAGCTGCGCAGGTATAGCTCCTCGGTCACCGATTCTCCATTCCTGAAGGTGGTAAAGCTGTAGGTACCGTAGGCCGCCGTGAGTTCGGTCGTCAGCACACCGGTCTGCGGATCCGAGGTGATAACGGGCGCTTCGGGCAGCGGTTGATGCTGGAAGTTGTCCGGGCTGGCCGGGTTGAAGTTGGCGGGTGTCGATGAATGCAGGTACTCGGTGATGGGCAACCACTCCGTGTACTGGTCTGATACAGGCTTACCCACATCAGCCCATGCCGGCAGGGCCATCCCCGCCAGGAAAATTACCAGGCCATGGCCACACCTACGCCATCGTTGTCCTATTTGCACGCTCGTTCCTCCTGAACTTGGTATTGATATTTGCGGTATAGACCGACGCCCCTCCGGCGGCGACCGTTCACATTCTAGACCAGCTCCTCTATACGAATGCGACAATCCATGCTGTATATCTGCAAACGGCACTTGCAAAACTAAACGCCTGAATACAACCGGTGGGATTATGATGAATTGTGGCAAAAGTGCCCCGTTTCCTTGTGATCGTGTGCAACCGTGATTAAATAGACGCTGCACACTACCTGTACTCGCCGGAAAGGACAGCAAGGACACATGAAGCGGCACATTGTCTTGATCGAGGACGAACCCGCCATTCGCGAAAACTACCGGGATGCCTTTGAGCGCCGGGGCTACCACGTATCCGCCTATGGTGACCGCACCAGCGCCTTCCAGGTGCTGCGCCAGAGCCTGCCGGACCTGGCCATCATCGACGTGGGACTGGGAGATGAACCGGAGGGCGGCTTCACCCTGTGCCAAGATCTGAGGAGCCTGTCGAAGACCCTGCCGATCATTTTCCTCACGGCGCGGGACAGCGACATTGATTCTGTCCATGGCCTGCGCCTGGGGGCGGACGACTACGTCACCAAGGACATGAGCCTGGATCACCTGCTGGCGCGTGTCACCGCCCTGCTCCGCCGGGCCGATGCCTGGGCGGAGGCGCTGAAAAAACCCGACGAAGTGCTCCAGCGGGGCAAGTTGACCCTGAACGTGGACCGCATGACCGCTGACTGGGAAAACCAGCCGGTCGACCTGACGGTCACCGAATTCTGGATGCTCCATTCCCTGGTCCAGCATCCGGGACATGTACGCAGCCGCGATCAGTTGATGGAGGCCGCCAGCACCGTGCTGGACGACAACACCGTGACCTCCCACATCAAACGCATCCGTCGCAAGTTCATGCAGATCGACAGCGACTTTGACGGTATACAGACCGCCTACGGCATGGGGTATCGCTGGAATGCCCATGAGGTGTAAACCTTGAGCCTGAAGCGCCAGCTGTTCGTCGCCAGCCTGCTGATGCTGATGATTCCATGGGCGGGTCTGCAATTCGTGCTGGAGCTGGATGAAGCCCTGAGGGAGCAGGCGGCAGAGCAGTTGCAGGAACAGGCCAAACGGATGGCGGATACCGCCGGTGACCTGCTGATCGGCAACTCCGCAGTGCCATTGGGTACCCCGGTCATATACGCTCACCCGGTCAGCCAGCCGCCCCGCATGGACGGTTATGGCTACGACTGGCCGGGGTATAACGAAGAGCTTTCGCAACAGCAATGGCAGGATCGTACGGACCAAACCACAGCATCTGCCCTGCGCTGGCAAGCCGCAACGGATCAACGGTACCTGTACCTGCTGGTTCGGGTCGAACATCCTGGCATTCGTTACTTCAACCCCGGCTCGCCCGACCAGCCACACGACCGCCTGCGCCTGATAATGCACCAAGGCGCCAACCAAACCGAACGCGTCATCCGGACACCGGCACCCGGACGCGTCAATGCCATCACTACCGGTCGTGACCCAGACAATGATTTTCGCATTACCGGCTACTGGGAAAGTGTAGAGAACGGCTACCAGCTGGAGCTGAAACTGCCGCTACCAGCGAAAGGCAGCCGCCTCGGGCTAGTTGCCGAGTGGTCAGGCGGGAACGGTATTGATTCCGCCGGCACAGCCATCCTTCCGCCACCGGCGCTGATAACGCGGTTGCCGCAGCTGGAACAACAACTCTCCAGTCAGATGGCCAGCGGCCAACATCTCCGGGTTCTGGAACCTGAAGGCTGGGTCATTGCCCGCCAGGCGCTGGCAAACAAACACAATCGGCCGGAATTTGACTCTCTTAGCCCGCTGGAGGTGGTGGAACAGATTGCCCTCAACGGCCTCAGAGCATTGGTGCGGTTCTACCAGCCGGACCCGCAACCCGTTGACGAAACCTCCATCCGCCCCGATCCCAACACCCTTCCTGAACGTGGTCTGGTGCGTCACCAGGATGGCAAAAGCTTCCTGATGGTGACACATCCGGTGTTCAGCGGCCGCATCCTGGTTGTTGAGCAATCGCTGGACCAGTTGCTGTCGCTGGCCGGCAATACCCTGGGCTCGGTGATCGCTCGCAGCACCCTGCTGGTGGTGGGGCTGATGCTGGTGCTGCTGGGCTATGTCAGTTGGCTGTCCTGGCGGATCACCCGACTGCAGCGGGCGGTCAGTGCCAGCGTTGACGATGATGGACGTATCATCGGTACTTTGCCGGATACCCGCGCTCGCGACGAGCTGGGACAACTGCACCAACACTTTGGCCAGATGGTCGACCGACTGCACGGTTATAACGAATACCTGGAAAGCTTTTCCCGCCGCCTTTCCCACGAGCTGAAAACACCGGTGGCGGTGGTGCGCTCATCCCTGGAAAATCTGCGCCACGCCGAATCCGACGGTGAACGCGCCAGTTATATCGAGCGGGCCGCTGCGGCCACCGATAGGCTCAGCCAGATTCTGAACGGCATGAGCGAAGCTGCCAGGCTGGAACAGAGCTTCGACCACGCCGAGAAGGAACGCTTCGATCTGGCAGCCGTGATGGATCAGACAACCCGCGCCTATCAGCAACTGGATGCGGATCACCGGATTGTCTATAAGGGGCCTGCCGAGGGCTGCATCCTGCACGGATCACCGGAGCTGATTGTCCAGTTACTGGACAAGCTGGTAGACAATGCCCGGGACTTCACCGGCACTGGCGACCTGATCGAACTCCGTCTTTCAGCAAAGGGCAAGAGCGTTGAATTGGGCGTGTTCAATCAGGGACCACCGCTGCCGGAGCACCTCAGCTCCGATATTTTCAACCCGTTTGTATCCATACGAAAAGGCACCCAGGAAGGACACTTGGGACAGGGTCTGCTGATCGTGAAGCTGATTGCCGAACATCATGGCGGGTCGGTGACCGCAAGCAATGAGGCCAACGGCGTGCTGTTCACCGTCAGCCTGCCCAGGCAGGCTGCAGTGTCAGGTCAGTGAGCGACTTTCAGACGATGCAGGCAAGCCTCTGGTCGTATTTCCCTGCGATCCACTTTCCCCTAACCTTGTGACCTATCCAGGATTCAAGCCAACTGACACCGTGGAGACCAACCAGCGTGGGATCAAGCCTTTCAGCCCTTGCCATTCATCCGTTACGGGACGATCTGTATGACGAGCTGCATTCCCGCCCCTTCCAGGTACTGCCAACACCGGCCCGGGTGACCCAGATTGCTGTCCTCACCACACCCGAGCAGCGCGAAGCCCAGTTCCAGCACCTGCAGGAGCTGCATCGCCTGCTGGGTCACCCGGAACCGGAACAGGAAGTCAGCTGCTTCGAGAAAACCTTTGGCAACCTCCGCGTGCGGCGCGAGATGCATATGGAATTTGCGTCCTACACCTTCATCAACCTTGACCCGGCAGAAGCTGGCGCGCCCTTCGAGGAAACCGGCATCAGCCTGCTTCCCCATGGTTGGCTGGACCAGTTGACAGGCACTGTCATTGCCGCATTTCATATTCATTTACAGACTCAGACCGGGCAAGGGATGGAAGACCTGGATTATGTCCGCCAACACTTTGAAGGGCTCAGGTTGGTGGGCAGTAGCCCCCAGGAAGGTGCGGCCCGGGTATGGGGCACATTTCAGCTTCACAGTGACGGTTTTGGCCGTTTCATGGTGATGAATCACCACATGTCTGACAGCCAGCTCGGTCGCCTGACCCAGCGCCTGATGGAAATCGAAACCTATCGGCTGATGTCACTACTGGCGCTGCCGCTGGCCAGGGAAACCTCCCCGACCCTCAACGAGATGGACCAGAAACTGGCGGTGATCACCCAGTCCCTGGCGGACAATGATGACGTGGACGAGCCTGCACTACTGGCCGAACTGACGGCCATAGCAGCACGTATCGAGGCCTTCAGGGCCCACTCCACTTTCCGGTTCTCGGCCACCCGGGCGTACCACCGGCTGGTACTGGCAAGGCTGGAGGCGCTCCGCGAAGATGAACTGTCCGGACACCTGACCATCACCGAATTCATGACCCGGCGGCTGACCCCGGCGGTGAAAACCTGCGAAGCGGTGAGCGAGAGACTGGAAGACCTGTCCCGCCGGGTCGACCGTGCCTCGGATATGATGCGCACCCGGGTGGAGCTGGCTATCCAGAGCCAGAACCAACAGCTACTGAGTTCCATGGATCGGCGCTCCAAGATCCAGCTGATGATGCAGCACACCGTTGAGGGATTCTCGGTGGTCGCGATCACCTATTACCTGATTGGCCTGCTCAAGCTGGGACTGGAATCCATGTACGACTCCGGATTCGATCTCAACAAGTCACTGATACTGGGCATTGCCATTCCCACAGTGATGGCACTGGTGTACCTGGGTGTCCGGATGGTACACCATCGTTTTATTCGCATGGCAAAAGGGCAGTAGCCGACACCCTGTTTTAGTGGTCTGACTTATCGCCTCCGGCAAATTGCCGATAGAACTGCTGCGCGGTCCGCCCATTGCGTACCCCCTTGGCGGTGGCGAAGCGGATTGCCTCCCGGTGCAGTGCCTCCCGGTCTGCCACATCCGGGAACAGCGCGTCCACCGCTTGCAGATAAATGTCCTGGGAAAACGGATAGAAAGACAGCTGCAACCCGAACCGGTCCGCCAGGGAGACCTGTTCCTCAATGGCTTCCGCCGGATGCAGCTCGCCATCGTGCATTTCGCTTTTCAGGTTGTCGGACATGAACTCGGGCATCAGATGCCGGCGGTTGGAGGTGGCATAAACCCGCACGTTTTCCGGCGGCAGCTCCAGTGAGCCCTCCAGCACGCTCTTGAGGGCCTTGTAGCCGGACTCACCGACATCAAACGACAGGTCATCGCAGAAAATCACGAAGCGGAACGGCAGGTCGCAGATATCATCCACGATCTCCGGCAGGGTCACCAGATCGTCCTTATCGACCTCGATCATCCGCAACCCGCGGTCCTGATAGCGGTTCAGCAGCGCCTTGATCAGCGATGACTTGCCAGTCCCCCTGGAACCCCAGAGTAGTGCATTGTTGGACGGCTTTCCGGCGAGGAAACGCTCGGTATTCCGTGCCAGCGCCTGCTGCTGGCGCTCAATGCCGGTCAGGGCCTGCCACTGTATCGGATCCAGCCGGCGAATCACCCTCAGGCCAGACCTGTGGCGGCGCCAGACCGCTGCCGGGGTCGTCGCCCAATCAATCGTTGTTGTCTTCATCACACCTCTGTCCTATTCCGCAGGTCGCCAGGTTATGAAACACTGGCAAACAGATTGATCGCAACTCAAGGAGACTTTACCGCAAATGGCTGTGAAATCCGTTGCCCTGGTGGCACACGACAACAAGAAGAAGGAACTGGTGGACTGGGTATCAGAGAACCAGACCCGCTTCGCGCAACTGTCCCTGTATGCCACCGGCACCACCGGCCGGTTACTGGGAGAAAACCTGGAGCGCGATGACATCCACTGCCTTCTGAGCGGTCCCCTGGGCGGGGACCAACAGATCGGGGCAAAGATCGCCGAGGGCGAGATCGATCTCCTGGTGTTTTTCTGGGACCCCCTGGAACCCCAGCCCCACGATCCGGACATCAAGGCGCTGTTGCGCATCGCGGCCCTGTGGAATATTCCGGTGGCCTGCAACCGCGCCACGGCAGAATTCATTCTCACCTCGGCCTATATGACCGACGATCAGCACCGTCCGCGCAAGCCGGATTTTTCCGACTACACTGGCCGCAAGGTCAGCTGACCGGTTTGCGGGCCAGAAACACCGTGTTGGTGGATTCCCGGTTCTGGAACGGATTGAAAAACGACACCACCCGCGCGTCCACATCGGTGAACAGGGTTCGCAATGTGGCCATGAACTCCTCATCCGGCGGGTCATTGGACCACATGGCAAATACGCCACCCGGACGCAGGTGGGACGCCATTTTGCCAAGGCTGTCTTCGGTATAGAAACTGGCGTTGGAGTCGTGCAGAAGGGCTCGCGGTGAATGGTCAATGTCCAGCAGGATGGCATCGAACAGCTTTCCCGGCTGTTCGGGGTCAAAACCCACTTCGGACACCGCCAGATCAAAGAAACTGCCGTGGACATAACGGCAGCGGTCATCGGCGTTGAGCACCTTGCCCAAGGGCACTTTTTCCTGTTCGTGCCAGCGGATCACGGTATCGAGTGCATCGACCACCAGCAGTTCCTCCACCCGGTCGTGCCGGAGCGCGGCTTCCGCGGTGTAACCCAGACCCAGGCCGCCAACCACCACCTTCAGCGCCTGTCCTTCGGTCATCTCCAGCCCCAGGTCCGCCAGGGCCACCTCGGCGTCCACGAACATACTGGACATAAGGAACTCATCGCCCAGCTTCACTTCATAAATATCCCGCTCGCCCAGGGCGGGAATCCGCCGGCGCCGCAGGGTTATCTCCCCCAGCAATGACGGTTGGCTGTCGATTTCTTCAAACAATAGGCCCATGCGCAGCTTCCCAAACGTATTCAAAGTGGCCATGCTAACACTGAACGCTGCTAAAGCAGGCACCTTAATGCCAACACGTCTACACTATCTATTCCGCCTATAAAGGATTATAAGCGACGTGACGAGCGCCATTTCTTCTTTACTGTGCCAACCACACAGAGGCTGGCACCCACTGTGGTGTGTTGTACTTCTGACGCTGGTAGTCAGTGCTCCGGTCAGGGGAACGGAATCATCCCCGATCACCATCGGCATTGTTTCAGATAACCAACCGTACTCCGCCATATCCGGTCGTGACGCGTCCGGCTTTTCCATCGATGTTCTCAGGGAAGTGGAGCGTCATTCCGACCTTACCTTTGAGTTCCGTGCCGGAAGCTGGCCGGAAATCTATTCTGCTTTCCTGAACGGCGAACTGGATGCCATCGACAATATCTCGTTCAGTAAAGAGCGAGCAAAGGACATCCTGTTCACCCGGCCTTACCACGTTCGCCAGACCTACCTGATGCATGACACGGAAAGGCCTATTGACCCGGTCAGTTCCCTGGAAGAGATGAAGGCCTTGCAAGTTGGCGTGGTCAGGGACGTCTACTACCGGGACCTTCTGCTGGACAATGGGATCAACGTAAAAACCTATGATTCACTGTCCAGCCAGATACGGGCTCTGGCCTTCGGCTGGGTGGACGTTATTATCGGCCCAGAGCTGACGCTGAAGTACTATGCCAACCAGGCTGGCTTCCGCTTCCTGGATTTCGCGGGCCCTGCCCCCCTCGGCGCCATGTCCCAGGAAGACTTCCGCATCGGTGTCCTCAAATCCAACCGGGCGCTGTTCGAAAAAATCCAGACAGGCCTGGAAGCCGTCCCACAAGAGCGCATCGAGATGCTGCTGGAACGCTGGCAGGAGTATGGCGGCGCCCGCATCACAGAAACCCGGGGATTCAGCCTGAGCACCGCTGAACAGCAGTATATCCAGCAGACTGGTCCGGTACGCGTCGGCATCATGCACGAATACGCCCCATTCAGCTTCGAGGATGGGGGGCAACTGCAGGGACTGACCGTGGATGTGCTTAACCGCATTGCTGACCTGACCGGCTTACAGATCATTCCCGTGGGTGGGCAGTGGTCAGATCTTTTTGAGATGTTCCGCAACGACGAAATCGACGTCATGGCCAATATGTCATTCAACGCCAGGCGGGAGGCATTTACGCGCTTTACCGAGCCTTATCACGTCATTCCCAATGTGGCTTTTACTCTCAACAAAAACCTGTTCTTTGACAGCCTCGAGGAGCTGAACGGCCTCACTGTTGCCGTGGGTTCCGGCATTTACTATGAACCCGCGATGAAAGACCGGCTCGGTGATCAGGTCCATACCTTCACCTCTCAACAGGCCATGTTCCAGTCACTGGCCGACGGCGGTGTGGATGTGGTTTTCGCGGCCCTACCCAACGGTAACTACTGGGTACGGGAACTGGGTATTACCGGTGTCCGCATCGCCGGTGAACTGTCTCCCAGCAACACACCGGGCGAGGACCTTCGCTTCGGTGTCCGCCCCGAGCTGGCCCCCCTCGCAACTATAATGGATACGGCTCTTGCAGCGATTAGTCCCACCGAGATGCGTATCATTGAGGATCGCTGGCTCGGCGCTTCATTCAACAGGACCGACACCAATCCACCCGTTACCTTTTCTGAGCAGGAGCAGGCTTGGCTTGAACAGCGTAATCAGCATCTGACCCTGTGCGTTGATCCCGACTGGATGCCCCTGGAGGGACTTAATCACCGGGGCCAACATACCGGGCTGTCGGCCGAGGTATTCAGCCTGTTCGCGGAACGCTCCAATATCCGCTTCGAGGTGGTACCGAATGCCAGCTGGCAGAAAGCCATTCAGGCGGTCAAGGAACGTCGCTGTGACCTGTTACCCATGGCCATGAAAACCCCACAAAAGGCCCACTTCCTCAACTTTACGGAGCCTTACCTGCGGATTCCCAACGTGGTGATTGGCAGGATTGAGGCGCCATTTATGGAAAGGCTGAATGATCTGGAAGGTATGCGACTGGGTGTGGTGGAGGACTATGCTTTTGCCGAGTTGCTGAAGCAACGACAACCAGGCATCCACCTGGTGGACATTCCCAATGAGAGGGCAGGATTACGCATGCTGCAACAGGGAGAACTGGATGGCAGTATTGCGACACTGGCAACGGCCAGCCATCATATGCAGGCCATGGGGCTCGCGGATCTGAAGGTCATCGGACGCATACCCTCCGACTGGTTCCTCTCGGTTGCCACTCGCAACGATGAACCCATCCTGCTGGATATTATGCAAAAGCTGGTGGCCAGCCTGAATACAGAGGAAAAACGACATCTGGACAACCAGTGGCGGAAGGTACAGCTGGAACAAACGGTGGACTATACTCTGCTATGGCAACTGGCTCTGATCGCAGCTATCGTCCTGGGACTGCTGTTCTACTGGAACCGGAAACTCGGGCGCCTGAACCGGAAACTTGCAATCGCCAACGCCACCCTGCAGCATCTGAGCGTCACGGACGATCTGACGCAGCTGGGCAATCGCAGTTACTTTGATCGTGAGTTCAACCTGAGTTTCCAGTGGTGCCAGCGCCACCGCGCGGGTTTTGCTGTTGCCATGGTGGATGCCGATCACTTCAAGAGGATCAATGACACCTATGGTCATGAGACTGGCGATCTGTGCCTGAAGGCACTGGCTGACAGCATGCGCGCCCATTTCCGGCGCGATACCGACCGGATCGCCCGCTTTGGCGGCGAAGAGTTTGTCATTTTCACCTCTTATCAGGACCAGGATGACATGATCAAACGGCTCGACGACTTCCGCGCAGCGGTCGGCCACAGCCTTAACGTCAGTGACAACCCGGATATCCAGCTCACCATTAGCATCGGGCTTGCCATTGGCATTCCCGGCACCACGATCGAGCCGGACGAATTCCTCCGTCAGGCGGATCAGGCTCTGTATCTTGCCAAACAAAATGGCCGGAACCGCCTGGAGGTCAAAACGGTCTCACAGTAGTCGTCAAATCTTTCAGGAAACAATCACAAGGAGAAACCCATGGCGAACATCTATCAAGACAATTCCCTATCGATCGGCAACACGCCGCTGGTCAAACTCAACCGGGTCAGTGACGGCGCCACCATCTGGGCCAAAATTGAGGGGCGAAACCCGGCGTATTCCGTGAAATGCCGCATTGGTGCCGCGATGATCTGGGATGCTGAAAAACGGGGCGTGCTGAAGCCGGGTATCACTATTGTCGAGCCCACCAGTGGCAATACCGGTATCGCCCTGGCGTTTGTCGCAGCCGCCCGGGGCTATAAACTGATCCTGACCATGCCCTCATCCATGAGCCTGGAACGTCGCAAGGTCCTCAAAGCCCTGGGTGCCGAGCTGGTGCTGACCGAGCCGGCCAAGGGTATGCCGGGCGCCATCGCCCGGGCCGAGGAAATCGTGGCGTCCGATCCCGAGCACCACTTCATGCCCCAACAATTTGATAACCCGGCCAACCCCCGCATTCACGAGGACACCACCGGCCCGGAAATCTGGGACGACACCGATGGCGCCGTTGACATCTTCGTTGCCGGTGTCGGTACTGGCGGCACGCTCACCGGGGTGTCACGGTACATCAAGCACACCAAGGGCAAGGCCATTACCTCGGTCGCCGTAGAGCCCACGGACTCCCCCATCATCACCCAGGTCATGGCGGGCGAGGAGCCGAAACCTTCGCCCCATAAAATCCAGGGTATTGGTGCCGGCTTTGTGCCCAAGAACCTCGATCTGGATCTGGTGGACCAGGTGGAAACCGTGAGTAACGACGATGCCATTGCCATGGCACACCGACTGATCCAGGAGGAAGGTATCCTGTCCGGGATATCCTGCGGTGCGGCCGTGGTTGCAGCAGTGCGGGTCAGCAAGCAACCAGAGAACAAAGGCAAGAATATTGTCGTGGTACTCCCGGACTCCGCCGAGCGCTACCTGTCATCCGCGCTGTTTGCGGATCGGTTTGGCGAGCAGGAGAATGTTCAGTAACACTCTCTGCACCGACAGCGGGCAAGGAGGCCTTGCTGTCAGTGTATACACAACTTAACGGTGCCCTTTCGGAGGAGTAAGCAACTGCCCTGCGCCGGTAGCCACTGCCGCAACGCTCCGATAGGAGAGCTTTGATATGTTGTGGTGAGTGAACCGAACGGCCTGACTCCAGGGTCGGGTAACGGGAATGCGATGGAGCACATTAAAGGTCTCATCCGCAATCGACAGGTGCACCCGCTCCAGTTTTCCGGCACCCTGCGCAATACCATGGGTCAGTATATCCGCGACGCCCAGCCACCACTCATGGCCCTGCTCATTTCCGGTTTTCATAGCAACCACTCCACCAGTTGCCGGGCCACATCCGGATGATGCGCCAGGCGTATATGATCCACTCCCGGGAAGCTCGCCATGCCGGCAAGTTTCCACCCGGAGCGCTCCTCTCCACGGGCACTGGCTTCATGAACCAGCGCATCCCCGAACAGGGCATTCACCGGATGCGTCCGGGAACGGGCCAGCAGACCGCAAACCACAAAATGCCGCACCCCGGGCACCAACGGTGGCTCCCCCTGATCCGGCGGTACTACATCCCCGCGGGACAGGTTACGGATACCTTCACTGCGTAGATCAATTACTTCACCGGCTACCCGCAAATAGTCACGGGGAGCACGATTGAGCAGATCGGCAGTAGCTTTCGCCCCTTTGGCCAGCCAGGAACCATCGTGAGGCGAGCCAAGATAGACGCAGTCGGTCAAGCACTCCATCCAGCGATGGTTCTGAGCTTGCCCATAATGACAGGCACTGCGGATCAACAGCCCTCCCATACTATGGCCCATGAAGACGATACGCTCCAACGGAACTGGCCAAGCAGACACCAGGTCTTCCAGCAATGCTGCCAGCGCCTCGCCATTCCGATAAATCGGCCTTCCCGTGTTGTAGCGCAGAGTCAGTGGCGTGATTTCCCGTGAGGCACTTGTCAGCAGGGAGCCGTAACTCAAGCTGCTCTGCCCCGGGAACGTCCATACGGACTCCAGTTCCATCAGCCCGTGGATCGACAGGCAAAGAGTGGAACCGGGGGCATCGAGTTGTGGAGCACGGTGATTCAGTAACGAGTGCCCGTGGAACAGCTCCATGGGCACCGCCAGAGGGTTATTACGCGCCTCAAGCCAATCCCCGAGGAACCCACTGAGGATGGCCGAGGCGTGCCGTTGCCACACCGGGCTGGTATCTGACTTCATACTTGTTCACTATTGTTTGGAAGTATGGTCGCCAGTTTACTCCGATACCCGGCATAGCGATTGGCTGAACCTTCAACAGGCAAAGGCATAGCGGCAACTACTGCTCAATGAGTTTGACCGGCCAACCCCATGCAATTGGCATAGAAGGTGGTGGTAGCCGGCCAATCGGAAAAGATACCGATCACACCGACCTCCCTGGCCAGTACATCGATCACATTGAACACATCGCCATCGTTGTTGATCGCTTCGGTAATGGTCTGGTGGTACCAGCCACCACCGTCCGCCAGAGGACCGCTGCGCTCCACCGTCCAGGCGATCAGATCCAGGCCGGCAGCCCGGGCATTCTCGGCATACTCCGATGGCACTATTTGTTGATGGCCATCCAGGGTCAGCATCTTCCACAGTGCCGGCGCCAATACGTTCACCCCTTGTGCTGACAGGTTCTCCATCCAGGCCAGGGATGAGTTTTCCGCCGTCAATGGCTCCTGATCCAGAAACACCGCCTGCTGCCCGAACCGGGGTAGCTCATTCACCCAGAACAGCACATCGGCCAGCAGGAACGATTGTGGCCACACATCTTCCGGGTTTACGCCTGCATCGATGTAATCCTGAATCATCTGGCGGGCATAGTCCTGCTGGGTGTAGTCCCCTTCATAGGGCATCTCCACCACCGGCGTCTTCAACTCCGGCGTGAACTTCACACCCAGGGTCTTGAGCAGCTCAATACTTTCTTTGTGGCTGAGCAAGGTGCCACGGCTGCTGTATAAATCGGTACGCCACGGGGCTGTGCCTTGCACGTAGTCCTCGGGCGTCGTCGCCAGGGGATTGAAGGCATCCATCTTGCCTTCCAGGGACTTGAACTCCTCCAGCGTGATATCGCTGGTGCGACACTCCGCCTGAGCCTCGGTGCCACTGTCCGGATCTGCCGGCACAAACGGCTGGGTGCACTTGGCGTTGAGTTCAGGGATGGTCACGATGTTGGTGGTGGTATGAAGATCGTTCTGGGCATGGCGGCAGACCAACTCCCGGTCCTTGGTGAAGGCAACATCGCACTCGATAATACCGGCTCCCATCTGCGCGGCGGCGACATAGGATTCCAGGGTATGCTCCGGGAACTGCAGCGGTGCGCCCCGGTGGCCGATTGAGAAATCGCTGGACCTGGGGTTTCTGGCATCACAGGACTGCAAGGTTTCTTTCAGCGGCCCCTCGTCCATGTCCTCCACCAGCCAGAAAGGTCTTGGCCCGAGATGAACCTGGCGCCTGCCACGGTGGAATTTATCTTTCAGCCCTGGCCACTGGCCGTGCCATTTTTCCAGGCCCTGCGGCACCCAGTTTTCGCCATTGCCGTGCCCACCCGGGGCGGCATTGGCCGCGGAGAACAATGACATCAGTAGTGCCATAGCCAGTAACGTGCGTAACTTCATAACAAGCTCCCTGTGCGATGAATGGTACTGCACGGCTATTGTCGGTGTGGAGGGTTACGTTGCGGTGACGATCAGGTGACTGGCGTATCCCTGTCGCCTGCCGGTGCGTCCGCTTTTTCCTTTCCGTGGGCCCGCTCGGCTTCCGCCTCCTTCATCAAGACCATGCCCCCTTGCAACAGCAATGACTTGAGGCGCGGGTCACCCTCCTCGGCGATGCCAAGGGCAAACGCCGCCAACGCCGATTCCAGGGGATTTTGGCGAATCAGTTCACGCACCATCTGCACCGGAGAATCGGCACCGGAGCTGGATGGAACGCCTTTTGACAGACTCCGGGCCGGACGCGTCAGACGATAGAACACCAGGGCAAGCAAGAGAAAACAGCTCGCGCCGACCACGGCCATAGCCGCGGATTCCCCCATGACCGGCGTCAGGGCCAGGGTCGCAGCGGTGACCAGCATGTAAAACCCGGTAATCAGCAGTGCAGTGAGCAAAACCAGCGCCAGCATAAATCCCAGCACAGCGGCCACGGCCTTGCGCACGGCACTCTGAACTTTCGGGGAATCAAGCATGATCAACGATCGAGCAGGCGCCCGACCAGGATCCCGGCAAGAAACATGATGAGAATGCTGAGGAAAGGCCGCTCCTCGATCTGATGTTCCACATCATGAACCGCCTTGCTGCCCGCATCACGGGCGCGATTCACGGCTTCATCACCACGCTGGCGCACATGATCCAGTGCCTCGCGGCTCTCGCGAACCACTTCGTCCTTCAAACTGCTGATGTTGCTTTTCTGTCCATCAGCAACGGCTTTTGTCAGTTTAGCAAGGTCTTCCCTCAGGGCCTGAAGATCCTCTTTGACACGACTGTAATCGTCTTTTGCGGATTTCGCTTCCATTTCCCGCCTCCTGTCAGCTTGACACTGCGTTTAGGCATTCCGATGAAGACTTCACGTTGATCCCGCCAAACCAGAAAACCCTGGCGGGAACCCTTTAAACGTAGCACAGGCTCCGGCGTACTGTATGACAATACTCAATCAGATTCAGCGCCCGAGACAGCAGGCTCATCATCACGAATTCGCACATAACTGGCAAACCTTGGCAGGCCGGTACTGGTATGGCCGCTGTACCTGAACGTGATGACCGCACCTTCAGGAGGGGGATCATCACGCTCTTCGTCCGTGAAACCAGTACCAATGCGAAGTTTTCGACCGCTGTCGAGCTCCACCAGCAGCGCCCCCATTTTTCCCCTCAACCGACCCTTTCCCGGCAAATGCCCGAGGACCACCGCCTCGGCATCCTGAAAACGCTTAACTTTAAGGAGGTCCCGGGAGCGCCCGGCACGGTACAGACTGCCCCCATGCTTGAGCATCAATCCCTCGCCGCCGCGGGCAATCACCTCTTCCAGTTGATGCATCAGCTGCTGATGGTCGGTTGCCGCCCACTGTTCGACCAGGACCAGGTGATCAATTCCGGCATCGCTAATCTCGGCCCTGAGTGCCTGCAAGCGCTCGCTGAACGGCCGGTCATCCCACGGCCTATCAAAAACCATGAACCGAATCTGCCGCCACTCGCTGTCCAGGGGCGCCAGCCGCCGAACCGCCCCCGACAACTCCGCAAACCCTTCGCGCCCCATCCAGAGTTCACCATCCAATGGCTGATCAGGCAGATCCCGGGTG
>JAKLLS010000186.1 GCA_022014155.1 Marinobacter sp.
CGACCTGTCCGAGTGTGGTATGGAAGCCTATCCGGAGTTTGTCAGCAGCAAATAAAGTCTGCCGACAGTGCAAAACAAAAGGGGCGCTCCACGGAGCGCCCCTTTTGTTTATCGACCAATCAGGGGTTAAATCGCATTACGGAAGATATCGTCTTCCGAATGGCGCAGAAAAAGCATCAGTTCCATCTGTGCCTCATTTACACTGTCAAAAGGTCCTTCAAAGGTCCCTTCCCGGGTCTGAAAGAACCACTGACCATTGATTGTGGTAAACCGATCACTGCGGAACCAGTTTCGTTCCTGCTCACCTCTTCTAACATCCATATCTTACTCTCCAGCTACAACCGAACGGCTATCATCGATCAATTACTGATCACTTTTGCAGTGTAGCCAACATTCTCCGAAATGCGAAATTCATCAGGCCTCGCCAGGGATCACCCGATCCTCCAGCGTATCCACCATGAACTGGGGCATAGCCAAGGCACCGTGATGCGTGCCGACATTGTAATAGCGGGTCACGAACGGCCGCTGCTCAGCGTCTTCCTCGCGGAAGTATTGCACCGGCTTTTCTTTACCCGCCATGGTGCAGCTCCACCACCCCGTTGGATACACCGGCTGCGGGAACGGCAGCGTCTGGACATGATCAAAACCGGCCTTGCGCATGTCCTCGTGCATGGTCTTGATGATGGTATCGGTGTGCAGCAAGGGTGATTCACTCTGCTGGACGAGAATGCCGCCGTCCCGCAGGGCCAGCATCGCGTCCCGGTAGAAATCGAGAGCAAACAGGCCTTCCGCCGGACCCACGGGATCGGTACTGTCGATGATGATCACGTCGATGCTGTTGGGTTCTACATCCCGCATCCACTGGATACCGTCACCAAAGAAGAAGTTGGCGCGCGGGTCATCGTTGGAATCACAGAGTTCCGGGAAATACTTCTCCGACAGTCGAGTCACCCGCTCATCAATCTCCACCTGCCAGGCTTCCTCAACGCCAGGATGCTTGAGCACCTCTTTCAATGTGCCGCAATCACCACCACCCACGATCACCACTTTTTTCGGGTCACGATGGGTAAACAGGGCCGGGTGGGTCATCATCTCGTGGTAGAGAAAATTATCCCGGCTGGTCAGCATCACACAGCCATCAAGAACCATGAGGTTTCCGAAGGTTTCCGTCTCATAGATCTCCAGCTTCTGGAAGTCGCTCTGTTCTTCGTGCAGTTTTTTCTTTACCTGCAGGGAAAACGCGGTTCCCTGGTCCTGAAATACTTCGGTAAACCAGTTTTCGTTCAATGCCGTCATAATGTGTTCCTCGTGTTGCTCAGCGAGCCAGTTTCATATAGCGGGTATTGTAGGTCTGACAGCCCCTCAGCTAAAGCACTATAGCCGATGGCCGCCCACGTATTTTCCGCAAGCGGTTCTTTTAGCGGGACGGAGTAATCCATACAATGACCGCCAGAAGCCGGCATTCCTCCGGCACGACATCAGTACAGGACGACCGCAATGACCCAGGCCTCCGTAAACACCGCCCACAAGGTGTACAACATCGCCCACTGGAGTGATGGCTATATCGACGTCAATGACCGTGGCGAGGTACTCATACGGCCGGATCGGGGCCGCGGCGACGCTACAGGAAATGGCATAAACCTGCTGCAACTGACACGCACCCTGACCGCCCGGGGCATCCAGCTCCCGGTACTGATTCGTTTTATCGACATCCTTCACGACCGGGTCAATAAACTGTGCGGGGCGTTCAACAAGGTCGCTCAGGAGCAGGGTTACAAAGGCCAATACACTGCGGTTTATCCAATCAAGGTCAACCAGCAGCGTCGCGTGGTCGAGGAACTACTGCGGGCGGAGCCAGCAGCAAGCAACAACCAGATCGGCCTGGAAGCGGGCAGCAAACCGGAATTAATGGCGGTATTGGCAATGTCCGGCCAACCCGGCTCGGTAATTGTCTGCAACGGCTATAAGGATCGCGAATACGTCCGCCTTGCGCTGATTGGACAGAAACTGGGGCACCGGGTGTTCATTGTGGTGGAAAAGCAGTCCGAGCTGCCGCTGATTCTGGAAGAGTCCCGGAACCTTGGCGTTTCCCCGCTGATTGGCGTGCGGGCCCGTCTGGCCACCATTGGCAAGGGCAACTGGCAGAATACCGGGGGCGAAAAGTCCAAGTTCGGCCTGTCCGCCAGCCAGGTCCTGGATGTCGTGGCAACGCTCCGCGACGCGAACGCACTGGACGCCCTCCAGTTGCTGCACTTTCACCTGGGATCCCAGATAGCCAACATTCGCGACATCCAGACAGGCCTGAAAGAATGCGCGCGATTCTACAGTGAGCTGCGCAAGATGGGCGCCCCCGTTGGCACCGTGGATATTGGTGGTGGCCTGGGTGTGGATTATGAGGGCACACGCTCACGCAGCAGTTGTTCAATGAATTACAGCGTCCATGAATATGCCTACAATGTCGTCCATGTGCTGCAGGCGGAATGTGACCGTGCCGGCATCCCCCACCCGGATCTGATCAGCGAATCCGGTCGGGCGCTCACGGCCCACCACTCGGTACTGGTCACCAACGTCATTGACCAGGAAACGCCGGATGTGCGCGCGGCCACTCAACCCGCAGCAGATGCAGCTGCCCCACTGCAGGATCTGTGGCGTGATTTGCAAAGCCTGAAAGATGACAGCTCCCCCCGTTCGCTGGCGGAAATCTACCATGACGTACTCCACGCCATGGCCGACGTTCACGCCCAGTTCGCTCACGGCCTGCTATCGCTCACTGAACGGGCGAACGCGGAAACGCTATACACCAGCTGTTGCCGGTTACTGAGATCCCAACTGGACAGCGCCAATCGGGCGCACCGGGAAATTATTGACGAGCTGAACGAAAAGCTCGCCGAAAAACTGTTCGTGAATTTCTCCCTGTTCCAGTCCCTGCCGGATGTCTGGGGCATAGATCAGATCTTCCCGGTCATGCCCATCAATGGACTCGACCGCCCCCTGACCCGCCGTGCTGTGATACAGGACATTACCTGCGACTCCGACGGCCGGATAGATCGGTACGTGGACGGTCAGGGGGTGGAAACTACCTTGCCTCTGCCGGAGGAAAAGCCCGGTGCCCCCCTGCTGATGGGATTCTTCATGACCGGCGCCTACCAGGAAATTCTCGGTGACATGCACAACCTGTTCGGCGACACCCATTCGGTCGATGTGCATGGCAATGATGCCGGGGAATACACCGTCAGTGACGCAACCACCGGCGATACCGTCGCGAAGGTGCTGCGCTACGTGAATTTTGAACCGGCGGCACTGCTGCAGTCCTATCAGCGCCAGTTTGAGGCCAGCCATCTATCTGAAGAGGAGCAAAGCCAGTTGCTCGGCGAGCTCAGGAACGGGCTTGAGGGATACACCTACCTGGAAGAATAGCGACCCAGGCCACACTCGAGAGCACTAAAGGTTTATGCGACCGGAACTGATCTGCGGTCGCAGTCCCGCCGTATATCAGGAAACTGACAAACCCTCGACGAGTGCATAGAATAATGACCAGGACCAGTTTAAACCATGCAACAGTCAAGGAGCGTCCGGTGACGACACTGGATCAAAAGCCCGCTCGCCCCGAGGGCCGCAAGGACCCCTGGAGCCAGTTGCTGGAAAAAGTGGGCAAACACCAGGATCGCCAGGCATATCATGCGCTGTTCGAGCACTTTGGCCCACAGATCAAGTATTACGCCATGGCCAATGGCATGGCCAGCCACGCGGAAGAACTGGTGCAGGAGGTGTTTGTCTCTATCTGGCGGCGCTCCTGCCTGTATGACTGGCGCAAGGCTGCAGCTTCGACCTGGATTTTCACCATCGCCCGTAACCAGCGCATCGATATGTTGCGGAAGATGAAACGTCTCAGCGTGGAAATGCCGGTGGAAACAGAAGACCTGTGGCAGATTCCGGGCGAGAATGAGGACGAACCGGTTACGTCCCTGCACCGCCTCATGTCCGAGCGGCGGATCCGGGAATCCCTGAGCCATTTGCCGGAGGAGCAGATCACCGTCATTGCCAAGGTGTACATGGAAAACAAGTCCCACCAGATGGTAGCTGATGAACTGAACATCCCCCTTGGCACGGTGAAAAGCCGGGTGCGCCTGGCGTTGAACAAGCTGAAAGTGATTTTGCAGGATCAGAACGTATGACACGGCACCATCCCGACAGCCTGACGCTGATGGAGTACAGCGCCGGCAACCTGACCGAGCCCCATGCCTTGTGCATCCGGCTGCATCTGGATAAGTGCCCGCACTGCCAAAGCCGGGTCGACACTCTGGACAGCCTGGGTGCGGTCATGATGGAGAACCAGCCCAAGGCCGATGTGAGCGAAAGCATGTTCGACAGCATCCTGGCTCGCATTGACAATGACAGCGACGAAAATGAAGTCATGGCCCGGGTCAGTGTCAGGACCAATCCGCTGCAGAAACTGCTGGGGGACGACCTCAACAGCCTGCCATGGAAGCGCCAGCTGGGGGATGTCAGTGTCTTGGACATCTCCGAACGCTTCCCGGGTCAGCACGAACAGGTTGTCCTGCAGAAACTGGCAGCCGGAGGCAAGGCGCCCGCCCATACCCACAGAGGCGAGGAGACCACCATCGTACTGCAGGGGGCGTTTGCTGATCAGAAAGGCGTCTTCAACCAGTGGGACTTCGTGGTTCTCAATGAACAGGATGAACACAAGCCGGTGGCGGTCGGGTGCGAGGACTGCATAACCTTGTCGATTCTGAGTGCCCCGGTAAAGCTGACCGGCATGTTCACCCGGATGCTCAACCCTTTCATTCGCTGACCCTACAGCGTTGATAAACAGTGTAATCGACCAGAACAACCTGCGATGGCCGGAAATGACCGACAGTTGTCAGGCTCTGACCTTCAGATAGTCCGCCCAAAGATAGATACTAAGCGGGTTGATTAGTGTCTCTGAACTAGTCCTGTTCAACTCCCCTTTGGGTTGAACACTTGCTTGTAAGCCACGCCCCGCGTGGCTTTTTTTTTATGCCTCCCCTTGCTTGCGTTACAATCTCCGTCCCTGATACCACCGGAGACTTCCCATGCCCCCTGACGACTACGGTTTCCGCTTTGGCGGGATTGAACGCCTGTATGGCCGTCGCACCCTGGAAGCCTTTCGCCAGTCACACATAGCCATCGTCGGACTCGGCGGCGTGGGCTCATGGGCGGCAGAAGCCCTGGCTCGCTCAGGTGTCGGCACCCTTACCCTGATCGACATGGACGATATCTGTGTGTCCAACACCAACCGCCAGCTTCATGCCCTCGAAGGTCAGTACGGCTACACCAAGACCGACGCCATGGCAGCGCGGCTGAAAGCAATCAATCCCCAGGCAGACATCCGCGTCCATTTCGGTTTCCTGACCCTCAAAAACGTCGGCGATCTGATCACCCCGGAGATAACCGGCGTGGTGGATGCCATCGACAGCGTCAAGGCCAAGGCTGCGCTGATTGCTTTCTGTCAACGACGCAAGATTCCCATAGTCTGTGCCGGCGGTGCCGGCGGCCAGATGGACCCGACCCAGATCCGGGTTGCCGACCTCAGCAAGACCACACAGGATCCATTATTGGCCAAGGTTCGTAACATGTTGCGCCGGGAATACGGTTTTTCCCGCAACCCCAAGCGGCGGTTCGGTATCGAAGCCGTGTACTCACTGGAGCAGCTGACGTATCCTGCCGGTGATGGTGAGGT
>JAKLLS010000050.1 GCA_022014155.1 Marinobacter sp.
GAGCCATGGATGGCGGAGCGGAGCGTACAGGGATGTATTCACAGCGTGTTTTGGACAGCCCTCCCAACCGATGGCCTTACTCTGTGCTTTACTCCTCAACTAAAAACGAAGCCCTCGGGCCCTTCAACGGCTCCCGTTTTTCTGCCTGCTTGAGATAAGTCGCAATCTGTTCGTGCACCGGGTGATTCACGCAGCGTTTCTGGACATAGTTGAGAAACGCTGTGGCCTTTTCCCACTGGCTCAGCCCGTTGGCCAATGCTTGCGCGACCAGGATATAGGCGGGCGCCAGTTCGTTACTTTCCGGGAAACGTTTGTGGAAGTCCTGCATGAGCCTCAGCAGCGGCTTAAAGTGGCCGCGGTTATATAATGCCCGTGCGCATTGCACCGCCAGTTCCGGGTCATCCAGACGGAAGCCGGGTTGCGTTCTTTCCAGGGTTTCCAGTAGCCGGGCAATGCCGTCTCCGTCATTTCTGGCAGCCAGCCACCGGAGTAGTCGTGGGTGATAGCGGTACAGTTCGGCGCTATCGTTGCGAGCGTCCAGTAGCTGGTAAAACTGGCCAAGACGCAGGGTGTTGTGAGGATCCTTCTTCAGGGCTTCCTTGAGCATGGCGTGAACCCGGTCGTAGTTGCCGTCCTTGAGGTTCATGTCGATGTCGGCATCCAGGCGGACGCTCCGGTCCTTTTTATGGGAGGGTGTTTCATCCTCTGTTTCCTGAAAGTCGCTGGCGAATCCCAGTTCTTCCTGATACTGGAACAACAGGTAACCCAGCATATGGAACAGGATCAGGGTAAAGGTGCTGTTCAGGAAGCCTGCCAGGGGCTGGGAGAACCACAGCGGGAAGTGGTTGACCGCAAAGTCCTGGGCAGCGCCGGAGGCCAGCGTCAGTAGTATCAGGTAGCCGTAGAGCAGGAAGTAGGGGGTGCCAATGCGGGAAATCAGAACCGCCAGGTTCATCGGGTTCACCGCAGCGCCCACCGAGCGCTCCATGGCCAGCACCATGATGCTGGCGGGCAAGGCGAGGATAACAAACGCCAGCACCAGCATCATCAGTAGCGGCCCGCCAATCATGGCGGCCGCGCCCACAAGTCCCCCCAGCAGGGCAAAAACCAGCAACTGCAGGATGACGATATCAAAACCACTCCCGGTAAAGGCGACCGCAAGTGGTGGCGGCTTCATATGGCCTTCGGCGGTGTGATTGATGACAGCGTAGGTGTATTTCAGCAGTGCCACGGCCAGCAGCAGGGTGATGATGATCCCCACAATATTGGCAGGAATCACCAGTGGCACCAGGGTGCAAATGGCGATGACCAGCAAGGGGTCTGTGTGGAATGGGTAACGGAAAAAGGCCCCGAGCCGGTTCCAGAACGGCACCGCCTCCGTTGCGGCGCCGAGGTAGCGCATGACGCGGCTACAATGTGGGCATAGGGCGTGACGTTTGCGGCTATCGGCATCGGGCATGCAGCGGCTACAGTAATGAATCTGGCATTCGCCGCAGTGCCACTTGGCGGGGTCGCCCGGGTGGTAATGACAATCGTGTTTCACAATCAACCTGGTTCTGGTCCGTCAGAGGATCGGGGGATAATAATGACAGAAGCCTGGCTGTTGTCACAATGGAACGAGTCGACAATTGTTCGATATGGAGTCTCTGACATTCACCGGAGTGATCCCGAACATTCACGTAACAGTGGTTGAAGTCTCGCCAATCGCTGCAATAGTTATAGGTGACTTCTCTTGCTGGCGCCTTTACCCCAATCTATTCAGGACCAGTTGGAGTACATTGAGGTAAAGGCGCTGGTATAGCCTTCCGGAATGCTCGGATAACGACGAACAAGGAGGCATCTCATGTCGACTCACAGTCCAGGTAAAGACAGCCTGAATACCTTTTCCAGCCTCAAGGCTGGCGGTAAAACCTTCCATTATTACAGCCTGCCCAAGGCAGCGGAGACGCTAGGGGATCTCAACCGTTTACCTTTCTCCCTGAAAGTATTGCTGGAGAACCTGCTACGCAACGAAGACGACACCACGGTGGACCGCAGTCACATCGACGCCATGGTGCAGTGGATGAAAGACCGCAAATCCGACACCGAGATCCAGTTCCGTCCCGCACGGGTGCTGATGCAGGACTTCACCGGCGTACCGGGGGTGGTGGATCTCGCTGCCATGCGTGAGGCGGTGAAAGTGGCGGGTAAGGACCCGGCGATGATCAACCCACTGTCGCCGGTGGATCTGGTTATCGACCACTCGGTCATGGTGGACAACTTTGGTGATGCGTCTTCCTTCAAGGACAACGTCACCATCGAGATGGAGCGTAACCAGGAGCGCTACCAGTTCCTGCGTTGGGGCCAGCAGGCCTTCGACAATTTCCGTGTGGTACCCCCGGGTACCGGCATATGCCATCAGGTGAACCTGGAGTATCTGGGCAGGACCGTGTGGCAAAAGGACCAGGGTGGCAAGACCATCGCCTATCCGGACACCCTGGTGGGCACTGATTCCCACACCACCATGATCAACGGCCTGGGGATTCTCGGCTGGGGTGTCGGAGGTATTGAAGCCGAAGCTGCGATGCTGGGGCAGCCGGTGTCCATGCTGATTCCGGAAGTGGTGGGCTTCAAGATCACCGGTAAATTGCGGGAAGGCATCACCGCCACGGACCTGGTGCTGACTGTCACAGAGATGCTGCGCAAGAAGGGCGTTGTCGGCAAGTTCGTCGAGTTCTACGGCGATGGCCTGAAGGACATGCCCGTGGCGGATCGGGCCACGATTGCAAATATGGCGCCGGAATACGGTGCCACCTGTGGTTTCTTCCCGGTGGACGAACAGACCATCAAGTACATGCGTCTGACCGGCCGGGAGGAAGAACAGCTCGAGCTGGTGGAAGCCTACGCCAAGGCGCAGGGGCTGTGGCGCGAACCAGGCCACGAGCCGGCCTACACCGATAAGCTGGAGCTGGATATGGGCGAGGTCGAGGCCAGCCTTGCCGGCCCTAAACGGCCCCAGGACCGGGTTGCCCTGAAGAACATGAAAGCGTCATTTGAGCTGTTGATGGAAACCGCGGAGGGGACTTCCGGGAGCCGCGAAGCCAATCTCGAATCCGAAGGCGGACAGACCGCAGTGGGTATCGAAGACAGTTACGAGCACCACGCCAGCCAGCCGATGGAAATGAACGGCGAGAAAACCCGCCTGGACCCGGGCGCCGTGGTGATTGCGGCAATCACATCCTGCACCAACACCTCCAATCCCAGCGTGATGATGGCTGCCGGCCTGATCGCTCAGAAGGCGGTGGCCAAAGGCCTAACAACCAAACCCTGGGTGAAGACGTCGCTGGCGCCCGGTTCCAAGGTGGTGACCGACTACTTGAGGGTCGGCGGCTTTCAGGACGATCTGAACAAGCTGGGCTTCAACCTGGTGGGTTATGGCTGTACGACCTGTATCGGTAACTCCGGCCCGTTGCCGGAGGCGGTTGAGCAAGCCATTAACGATGGCGACCTGACGGTGGCCTCGGTTCTGTCAGGAAACCGGAACTTCGAGGGACGGGTGCATCCGCTGGTGAAAACCAACTGGCTGGCTTCACCGCCACTGGTGGTGGCCTACGCTCTTGCGGGTAATGTCCGTCTGGACCTGTTCAATGATCCCCTGGGTACCGACAAGGACGGCCATCCGGTGTACCTGAAAGATCTGTGGCCCAGCCAGCAGGAAATCGCTGAAGCGGTTGAGAAGGTGAAAACCGACATGTTCCACAAGGAATACGGGGAAGTCTTTGAAGGCGACGCCACCTGGAAAGCCATCAAGTTCCCGGAGAGCAAGGTGTATGAGTGGTCCGACAAATCCACCTACATCCAGCATCCGCCGTTCTTTGAGGGTATGGGGCCGGAGCCGGAGCCCATTGAGGACATAAAGGATGCCAACATCCTGGCCTTGCTGGGGGATTCGGTGACTACCGACCATATCTCTCCTGCCGGTTCCTTCAAGCCGGATACACCAGCCGGCAAGTACCTACAGGAGCACGGGGTGGAACCCCATGATTTCAACTCCTACGGCTCCCGCCGGGGTAACCATCAGGTCATGATGCGCGGCACCTTTGCCAACGTTCGCATCAGGAACGAAATGCTCGACGGAGTGGAAGGTGGTTATACCAAATACGTTCCGACTGGTGAGCAAATGGCCATCTACGATGCCGCCATGAAGTACCAGGAGCAGGGCACACCTCTGGTGGTCATTGCCGGCAAGGAATACGGCACCGGCTCCAGCCGTGACTGGGCGGCCAAAGGCACCCGCCTGCTTGGTGTAAAGGCGGTGGTGGCGGAATCCTATGAACGGATTCACCGCTCCAACCTGATAGGTATGGGCGTCATGCCCCTGCAATTTCCGCAAGGCGTGGATCGCAAGAGCCTGAAGCTTACCGGTGAGGAAACCATCAGCATCGATGGCCTGTCCGGGGAGATCAAGCCGGGGCAGAGCCTGAAAATGACGGTGAAATACAAGGATGGTTCAACCGAAAGTTGCGAGCTGAAATCCCGGATCGACACAGCGAACGAAGCGGTCTACTTTAAGCACGGCGGTATCTTGCACTATGTGGTGCGGGAGATGCTGAAGTCCGCCTGACAGACGGGCGGCCACCGCTGCACTTGTGGCGTGGTGGCCGTTGTTTCCCTTTCATGTCCATGACAGGAGCGGATGTCTCGGAGCGGGATTTCAGGTAAGCTGGAAGCAATACAGATAGTCTGAAATTGCCGAGGTTTTGCCATGTCATCCAACCCATCGCGGGACGAACTGCTTACCAAACTGAACCTGGAAACCTCCCTGATAAATTGGCATGACCTGCAAACTTACTATGCCCGTGGGCATGTGGTTCGCGTTGCCTCCGATCTGGATTTACTGGATGTTGCCGCGGAACTTGCCGCCGACAACAAGGAGCGTTTCGAGCGTTGGATGAAAGAAAACAGGATCGGGGATGTGCCGTCGGATATGGCGCAGGCTTGGTATGATCGTAACGCCGAGCTCTGGGCCGTCGTTGTGGCGCCGTGGGTGTTGGTTCAGGACCGGCCCAGTAATGACCTTCACTGACCGATCCGGGTGGGTAGCGTGAAGCTTCATTATTTTCATGGTCGTGGCCCCCTGCGGGCGTTGGTTTTGGTCCGTGACGGAAGGCGGGTGGAGCTGTTTGTCAGGCCTGTGGGTGAGGAAATATGGGCACTGGTTGCCCTGAGTGGCACCCAGTCCGGCCAACCGGAAAAGCATCGTTGTCAGGGGCCATATCGCAGCATCGGCCAGGCCGAAGCTGTGCTTCGTGCGGTTGCCGGGGCGTTGCTGGAAAGCGATTATCAACCAAGGCCGGAGGACCATGTGGTCTGGTCGGTTCCGGCTCAGCGTCTTGCCCGCACCATTCGTACAGACAGGGCGGCCAGTGATGGCAGCTGCCTGTTTGACCCCGATCAGTACGAACCTATCGGCTGACTCCCTCCATTCTTCCTGTTCCGAGGACGACATGCTAACCGGCGCTTTGCTGATTCTTGCCCCGTTGTTTCTGGGTTTTGCCTTGCCTTTGGAGAACCGTCAATTGATGACGGCAATTCACTACACCGTGGAAGGTCTGGTGTACTTTATTCTTGCTCTGCTGGGGCTTGGCCTGGGGCAGATGGAGGAGCTGGCCCTACAACTGGGCAACATGGCCATCCAGGTGACTGCACTGGTAATAGTACTGTTGCTGGCGAATATGGCTGGCCTGTGGTTTTTTCACCGTTGGCAACCCATGGATGTGGCTGCTGACGAGTCGGCGCCCCGGCCCGGCTATCGGCGTTTGTTCCTGGCCGGACTGAAGCCCCTGGCGGCTGTTGCCGTTGGTGTACTGGCGGGATACTTTATATTGCCCAACCTGCCAATGGCGGAAGATCTGGCGACCTGGTCGCTGATGTTGCTTCTGTTTCTGATCGGGCTTCAGTTGCGCAATGCCGGATTGTCGCTGCGCAAGTTGCTGATGAACCGGCAGGGACTGGGCATTGCTTTTGCCATGGCCTGCAGTTCTTTGCTGGCCGGGTTGGCGCTGGTGCCCTGGCTGGATCTGGCCTGGAATGAGTCCCTGGCGTTGGCTTCCGGCTTTGGCTGGTATTCCCTGTCGGGCATTGTTGTCGGCGATGCCCTGGGGCCGGCCTGGGGCGGGGTAGCTTTCCTCAACGACGTGATCCGGGAAATCATCGCCCTGGCGATCATTCCGTTGCTGATTGCCCGGCGTCCTGCCATGGCCATTGGCTACGGTGGCGCTACCGCCATGGATTTTACGCTTCCAGTCATACGCAGCAGTGGTGGGCTGACCTGTGTGCCGGTGGCGATTGCTTCCGGCTTCGTGCTGTCATTCCTGTCTCCGGTGCTGATGGGGGTATTTCTCTCCCTCGGGTAGTGGGGAAGAAGATTTAACCCACTGGCCGGTGAGGCGTTTTACGGCACTCAGTACATCCAGCATCTGACTGGAGTTCTCTATGGACAGACCCTGTCGTACCGCCATCGTCAGTACGTCGGATTTCAGGGCCTGGTAGCAGATTTCGAGAGGGACAGACATGTCGACTTGGTTGCTGTCCTCCGCTACGAGTTGTCGAATGTTCGCAATATAGCGTTCAAGATCTTCCGTGAGCCGGGCATTCTGCAACCGCATCGTTGTAATCTTCAGTTCCACAATATTGGGCGCCAGTCGGGTGACCTCTTCAAGATAGCGGCACCGTCGCACACATCGCGTCAGTTCCTCCACCAGTGGCTGCGACATGGATTCACCGCGCAAGCGCATTATATAGTCGTAGATCGCCAGATTAAGGCGGTTGATGGCTTCGGTTTTGGGTTCGAGTTGGGCTGTCTGCAAGCCTTCACGATCCAGCGTCGCGCGGACGACGCCATAAACCAGCTCCCTCAGACGACGGATTTCGGCGTTCACCGCGGCCACCGCCAGGTCTGGTGTGGATGTCAAGGTATCGTCCAGGTGCCGGGGGCGCGCACTGTCTTCCTCAACGCTGCGGAAAAATCGTCCCAGTAGGCGAGTCATTTGTGGCACAAAGGGCAGCACAATGACCGCGCCCAGTACATTGAACAGGGTGTGGAACAAAGCGAGAGACACGGCGGCATTGGCTTCAAGGTTCAGGAGCTCCGCCAGACGTGCCACAAACCACAGCATGATGGGCAGGATCATGATGGCAATCAGCGCGGTCACGCCGTTGAACAGGATGTGCCCGACCGCGAGTCGCTTGGCATTGGCGGTAGCCCTGATAACGGAAAGAGCGGCGGTCGAGGTCGTACCCAGGTTGGCGCCGATGACAGCGGCCGCGGCGTCATCCAGTGACAATAACTGGCTTGCAGCGGCGGTTAGAATCACTGCCAGTGCGGCGCTGGATGACTGAGTCAGAACGGTCGCGATAAATCCGATGCCCACAAAGACCAGCCAATGATAGTCATTAGCCAGTAATGCGCCGTTCCCCAAGCCATCGGTAAAACCACCCAATGCGTCCTTCAGTAAGGATAAACCGAGAAAAAACAGCGCAAACCCCGCCAGCGATTGGCCCAGGGAGCGGGTCCGGTGTTGTGAGGAAATCAGTTTGAGTGCCACGCCAACAGCCAGAATAGGTAAGGCAAACGCCTCAATTCTGAAGCCGAAACCCACCAGACTGACCAGCCAGCCGGTCATGGTTGTGCCAACATTGGCACCAAAGATCACGCCCAGTGCCTGCCCCAGATTGAGCAGTCCGGCATTGACGAACCCGATGGTGGCGACCGTCACTGCGCTGGATGACTGCACAATACCGGTGATAAGCAGCCCCGCGCCCAGGCCGCGTAACGGGGTGCGTGTCCAATGACCCAGCAAGTGCCTGAGTTGCTGGCCGGCAAACCCTTTCAGGCCGTCAGTCATCATCTGCATGGCGAGCAGGAAGAGTGCCAGTCCACCAAGTGCGGTAAACATCAGTTCCATGGCCACTCAGCTCCTTTGGACGGGATTAGCCGCGAGGTGTCAGCTGGCCTGATTCAAGTCGGGAAAGAACGTCCTCAAACTATTACGATAGGTGTGCGCAAGTACCTCCGAAAGCGGCAAATCTTTCACTTCAGCGATTTTCTCCGCTACAAACGGGAGGTAAAACGGCGCGTTCTCCCGTCCGCGATAGGGCACCGGCGTCAGGAACGGCGCATCGGTTTCCAGCAGGATCTGTTCAATGGGCGCCATGCGTACGATGTCCCGTACATTTTCCGCTTTGTTGAAGGTGGTAATACCATTGAATCCCAGGCACCAGCCCTGATCGAGGGCATATCGGGCGAGCCCCGGCCCGGAAGTGAAGCTGTGAATCACGCCGCGCCTTGTCAGGGTGTCTTCAAATTCGCCGAGAATGGCGATGGTGTCCTCGTCGGCTTCGCGACTGTGGATGACCACCGGTCGGTCGGTGTCGCAGGCAATCTGCAACTGGCGCCGGAACACCTGCCGCTGAATCTCCCGGTCGGCGTTGTCATAGAAATAGTCCAGTCCGATTTCGCCGACCGCGACGATCTTCTCGTCCCCGGCATGGGCACGGATTTCCGCTTCCACCTCATCGCAGTAGCTTTCGGCGTCATGGGGGTGGATACCCTGTGTGCCGTAGATCCAAGGGGCAATCTGACTGAGTTCACGGACCCGGGCAAGGTTGTCCGGTGACACCGCAATGGTGATCACTTTCTCGATGTTGACCCGCTGCGCCTGCTCCAGAATTTCCTCCAGAGGATGGTCCTTGAGGTAATCCAGATGGCAGTGGGTTTCAATGATCGGATGATCAAATACGGGAATCTCACGACGTTTTTTACTCATTGCCAGGTACTACACTCCATCGCAACCAGGAATTTGGCTGCTATTCTGAAAGTTTGGTCAGGCAAGTTTAACAGCTTGTTCGATTGTTGACCTGTATAGCATTGCCAGGCAGCTGCAGGGAGCCCTGGAACAGGACTCCAAGTTAACGAAACGGAGAGCACATGCATATTGTTGTCGTTGGTGGTGGCGTGGTGGGTATGACCACGGCTTATGAGCTGAATCGCAGGGGGCACCAGATTACAGTGCTGGAGCGCCACGGGTTGGCCGGAAACGAAACCAGCAAGGGGAATGCAGCCCAGCGCTCTTATGGGGTGGTCTACCCCTGGGCCGATCCGGCGATGGTGTTCAAGGCGCTGCCCTGGCTGTTCAAGCAGGATGGTCCTCTGAAAATGCGAGTGCCACCCTCTGTAGAGACACTCAAGTTCATGTTCGCCACCCTGCGCTATGCCTGGTCCCCGGGACTGTTCGGCCTGAACCGGCGTGCGATGTTACGTCTGGGCATGCACAGCCGGGAGCGCTTTCTGACCCTTGAAAAAGAACTGAACCTGGCATTCGATGGCGCCCACCAGGGCCTGCTCCATCTGGCCAGCACGCCGGAAGCACTGGAAGGCTACCGCGCCACGTACGAATTGCTGAATGAGTTGGGGATTCCCTCCCGCCTGCTGACACCAGAGGAAGTCCGGGAAGTCGAGCCGGGCATGGTGGGCGACGGTCCACTATACGGCGCACTACGCTACGACACCGACGGCACCGGTGACTGCCACCTGTTTTCCCGGGAACTGGCGAAAGCTTGTGAGGAAAGCGGCGTGACGATCCGCTACAACGTTGAGGCGGAAGAACTGATTGCCGGCGATAACAAGGTCAGGGCCGTCACCCTGCGAAGAGCTGGCGGCTTGCTGGAGACCCTCGAAGCTGATGCATTCGTGATCAGCGCCGGCTGCTGGTCAAACCACCTGGTGAAACCCTTGGGGCTTGACCTGCCGATATACCCGGTCAAGGGGTATAGCCTGACAGTAACATTGAAAGACCCGGACCGTGCTCCGGTCTCCACTATCCATGATGATAACTTCAAGGTCGTCTCCACCCGCCTTGGCAACCGCCTGCGCGCCACCGGATTCGTGGAACTGGCCGACTTCAACCGCGACATCCCCGAGGCAAGGCTGGCGACGATCCGCAAATCCGTGGAATCCAGATTCCCGGGCTGCGCCGATCTCGACGCCGCCGAGAGCTGGACAGGCTTCCGCCCCATGACTCCGGACGGCCCAGCCATTATCGGTCGGGGTCCCAGAGACAACCTGTACCTGAATACTGGTCACGGCACCTTCGGCTGGACCCTGTCGGCGGGCAGTGCGGATGTGATTGCTCAAGTCATTGAGGGAAAGGAACCGGCAGTGTGTCTGGATGCGTTTCGACCAGGAAGATTTATGGAGTGAGTCAATCACAATCAGTTCGGCTCTTGCTCCCAGTGACTGCGCGTTCTACGTTGCCGCACAAGGTATGAACAAACCCGATATCCCGGTCAGTCAGTAACGGCAACCGTTCGAAAACCCACTGCGACAACTTGCCCTCGGCCGGCGTATCCAGTGTCGGCAACAAAGTCTCCAGCCGCTGCCTGAGGACACCAAGCCGTACGTTGTTTGGCTCAGGTTCTTGTTCAATTTGAGGAGAGACGGAAAGCCCGGACATCTCCCAGGCATAGAGCATCACCGACTGCGCCAGGTTCAGGGAGGGATAGGCGACCTTCATTGGAATTCCGGTCAGCAGGTCGCACAACGCCAGCTCGTCGTTGGATAGCCCTCGATCCTCCCGGCCGAACACCAGAGCCGCCGTGGCGACCGACGTGCCCTTGCTGGTCAGAACTTCTCGCAATTGCGCGGGTTCATGCCAGTCCCGTCGCTGGTGCCGGGGCTTGGCGGATGTGCCCATCAGCAGGTCTACGGAGTTTCTTACCGTCGCCAGATCGGGGAAAATGCGCGCATTATCCAGAATATGATCGCTGCCGTGGGCCAGCCAGTGGGCCTCCGGGCGGGTGTGCAGGTCGGAATTGACCAGCCAGAGCTCACCGAAGCCCATGGTACACAGGGCGCGGGCAGCTGCTCCGACATTTTCAGGAACCTTGGGTTCAACAAGTACAAAGGCCAGTTGCATGACGTTACCTCCGGCGGCGAGTTTACACGACCCGGCAGAAAGTGTTTATAACCGCTGGCAGCAACTCAACCAGTGGCTGTCAGCGCATCAGGCACTGTGGCGACCTGCGCCGTTTACTGATCCCCGGCCTGCTTGGACGGTGCAGTACTGTGACCTTGCCAGTTATATCGAAGGGCTCAGTGACAATGCCTGTAAGCTCTTTGACGAGCACCCGGAACAGCTGGTGGAGCGGCTGAGCGGATTCCTGCCATCGCTCGGCGAAAGACAATCGCTGGTGACGCTGCCGGCAATGACCGATCAGCAGGAAATCGTCGCGGCCAGCACCTTGCCGGAAACCCGTGCCACCGATATGCCCGGGCGCAAGCGTCTGCAGGCCGGTGCGTTTACCGCCGCAGTCCAGCCCCTGGCTCATCCAGTACTGGACTGGTGCTGTGGCAAGGGGCATCTTGCCCGAACACTTGCGGCACAATGCCCCGCGCCGGTCACAGGATTGGAGTGGGATGACGCCCTGGTGATGGATGGCAATCGCCTGGCCCGCCATTTCAATGACGATGTCACCCTGCGCCGCCAGGATGTGATGGCCCCGGACCTCACGGTGTCTGAGAGCATTCACGGTGTGGCGCTTCACGCCTGCGGGGATTTGCACCGCAGGTTGATTCACAAGGCTTCCGAAGATGGCGCAGCCCGATTGAGTTTTTCTCCGTGCTGTTATCACCTGACGGCCACAGCGGACTACCAACCCATGTCGGATCGCGTCAAGGGATGCAGCGATGTGCTGGCGCTGAATCGCAATGAATTGCGGCTGGCGGTTCAGGAAACGGTGACAGCACCGGCGCGGGTGAGGGCGGAAACCGCACGCATCAGCGGTTGGCGTCTGGGGTTTGATGGTTTGCAGCGTGCTCTGCGCGGGGTGGATGGCTACTTGCCCGTGCCCTCCCATCCGGCGCGGCTGGCGGGTGGGGATTTTGAGGCATTCTGTCGCTGGGCTGCGGAAAAGAAAGGGTTGGCATTGCCGGCAGGAACCGATTTTCACCGTTGGCAGGGTTTTGGTGAGCGGCGATTATCGCAGGTGCGTCGCCACGACCTGGTGCGCCACCTGTTTCGCCGGCCGCTGGAACTCTGGATGGTGCTGGATTATGTGCTGTACCTGGAGGAGCGTGGCTACGGGGTCAGGGTGGGGACCTTCTGTGACCGTCAGTTGACGCCTCGCAATATCCTGGTGGATGCGGTCAGGGCTTGCGGTAGTCCACCCGTTCGACGCAACCATCCTTGAAGTACACGTAGGTCAGCTCATACAACGCGCCATAGTATCGGGTGTGGTACACCCAGGTTTCCTGTGGCGTCGGGTAGGTTTCGGGCGGGCGTCCAAAGGCCCTCAGGACATGATCTTTGGTCATGCCTTTCACCACCTGGTTGCGGGTCAGGTAGGTGCGCAAATCCGTTGAGTTGATAAAACGGCAGACGCTTTCATCCTCTGTATCGGGAGGTCGCCGCCGTGCCCCCCGTTTATCCTCTGACGTGTCCGACTCATGTGGCAGGTTGTCACCAAAGTTGCCGCCGATGCGGTTGTCCCGGATAGTGATTGTTTCGGCGTTATCGCCGCAAGGCCGGTCGGAAAAGTGAGTGCCGGTATCGGTATCACAGCGATAGACCTGGGCCTGAGTGGCGCTGGAAAGCGCTATCGATGCTAATAGCAGAAACCGGTAAGGGGCCATGGGACTATCCTGAGTCAATAAAAAAGGCGCCCGAAGGCGCCTTTCAGAGGATAGCCGAGAATTCTATCAGCGGCTAACCTGGATGCGAGCCTCAACCCGACGGTTCTGGGCGCGGCCAGCCGGCGTATCGTTGCTGGCAACCGGCTCTGCTTCACCGTAACCCATGGCGCTTACGCGATCGGCATCAACACCGAGAGACTGTGTCAGACGGTTGGCAACAGCCTCTGCACGGCGCTGGGACAAGTCGCGGTTGTAGTCGGCATCGCCGATGCTGTCAGAGTGACCGGCGATTTCCACGGTTGTTTCCGGGTACTCTGCCATGAAGTCGGCAACCTTCTGGATTTCCGCGTCGTAGGTATCATCTATCACGGAGCTGTTGTTGGGGAACTGAACGCGCAGATCAATGGTTTCCACGGTTTCGGTCACGCCTTCACAACCAGTGGCATCAACCTCGGCGCCGGCTGCAGTGCCCGGGCACTGGTCTTTACTGTCGACCACACCGTCATTGTCGCCGTCCAATTCACAACCCTTCATGTCGACGCTGGCGCCGGCCGGAGTGCTCGGACACTCGTCGCGGCTGTCCGCAACACCGTCGTTGTCACCGTCCAGTTCGCATCCGGCGCTGTCCACGGTGGCACCCGCAGGGGTGCCGGGGCACTGGTCACGGTTATCCGCTACACCATCGTTATCGGCATCAGCAGGTTTAGGATCCGACGTGGTGCGGTTAAAGGCCAGGCTCAGGCCAAGGGATACCTGGGTATCGAATGTGCTTTCGTCGATACCGTGGAACTCTCGAAGGTCGCCGCGAATGGATACCATATCGCTGACGTTATAACGAATACCTGCACCTACGTTAACGCGGGTTTCATCGTGGTCGGAACCCGCAGTCTGTACAGCCAGAACATCATCACCAAAGTCTGCATGGCCCGCGCCCAGCGACACGTATGGGTTCCAGGCTTCTTCCTGACCGGCAAAGTAGTAAGTGCCGTCAAGACGGATTTCGTCGAAATCGGAAGAACCGGGGCGGTATTTACGATCAGCATCAGCGCGGGAGTATACCGCTTCAACGGCCCAGTTCGGAAGGAACCGGTACTCCAGGCCAGCACCAAAGGTGCCCGTTTCGCTCAGGTCGCGTTTGTCATCAAACAGCTGGTAAGCGGCAAACGGGTTAACGTAGATTGTTTGCTGATCTTCGGCCAGAGCCGGAGTGGAAATGGCTGCAGCCAGGGTGGCCACGGTAAGTGGGCGCATGATGTTCATGCAGAACCTCCTGTTCGGTTATCGTTAAAAGCGACTTTTGAGAGTTGCTTCAAGTAGCCCTGACGTTAAAACTACGTGACAGGTTTCAAAAAAACAAAAAAAATTACGCGGTTGGTATTGTACGCATGGCTGGCGACGTTGGGCTCTGGCTAATCAGGCCACGACGGTAAAGTACAGATGTGCGCTTTTCTTGCTGAAGTTCAGGGTTTCGCCCGAATCGAAGCGGACTTCAAACGCGCTGTCGTCTTCCGCGATAACCGCCCCGTCTCCGAATATCGCGTGACTCAATCGCTCCCGTGCCCACAGCGGTGCGCCGCTGGCCTGGATGTCCTGCTGTGTACCTTCGAGTGTCACTGACTCGCGGTCCGCATAACGATTGGCAACCGGCGTCAGCGGCGAGTTCGCCTGGAAAGCATCGGAATCTCCGGTAGTTCGCCGGTCAAGCCAGGTGCCAAACTCTGCGGACAACGGGAAGCACAGCTCACTGACGAACCGGCTGGGACCCAGGTCACCATCCAGATGGGGCTGGGTGCTGGCGGGGCGGGTGATCAGGTGCAGTTGTTCCCGTGTCCGGGTCATGGCGACGTAAAGCAGCCTCCGTTCGCTCTCCATAAAGGCGCGTGGGTCGTCTTCGGCGCGGGGGCTATAGGGTAGGTATTTTTCCTGGAGTCCGGGGAGGATGACGATCGGCCACTCCAGTCCCTTGGTGCGATGGATGGTGGATAGCAGTACGCCGTGGCTGGCGGCCTCGCTGGCCTGTTTTTTCAGCGCCTTGAGGTGTTGCAGGGCGCCGCTGGCATCCACATCGAGACCTTTCAGGTAGTCACGGAAGCCGTGAATGGTGTCGATTCGCTCATCTGCGGCTTCGTGGGTCAAAGCCAGGCTGCGGATCCCCTCGTACAGGTCGGTGTGTTCGGCGTAGACCGCAATCGCGTTGGACACCGGTCCACGATAACCCTGTAGACGAGCCAGAACCTCACCCAGTTTTCGCAGTTTCCGCGCCGCCATGGGGGCCAGCGCGTCGAAGTCCATTGCCAATAGCCGTTCATGCCACACGGTGCCGAAGCCGGACAGGAAGCTGGCGAGCTGCTCCAGTTCCGGTTCCTTCAGACCAACGTGGGGAAAACGCAAAAGTTGCCGCGCTACGGTCAGTCGGTCCTCTGGCGGCAGATTTTCTAGCGTTCCTGCAATCACTGTCAGCAATGCGCCGACCGCCTGAATTTCACGGCTGAACAGGGCGCCCTTGCCGGCATCGATACGGTAGGGAATCTGCCGGGCCAGCAGTTTCAGCTCAATGGGTACACTCTGGCTCCAGACCCGGAACAGAATGGCGGTGTCCGCCCGCTGTTCGGGCGAGTTCTGCAGGATTTCCAGTACCGTGTCGCTGTCACTGCCCGATTCGTGCAGGGTAATGCCAGTGTCCGGTGTGGAGGGATGGGAGTGGCAGAGTACATCCTTGCGGCCGGTGTTGTGGCAGATCAGGTGGTTGGCCAGCAGGGCCACCTGATGACCGTAACGGAAGCTGTAACTCAGCGTCTGTTCCAGCGGGCTTTCGAACTCGTCGCTGAAGCGTTTGAGAATGAACTCCGGCTTGGCACCACGGAATTCATAGATGGTCTGGTCCGGGTCTCCGACCACGGTGACGCGGGCCCGTTCGCCGGCGACATACCGGAGCAGCAGGTGCTGGATTTCGTTGGTGTCCTGATACTCGTCCACCAGGATCAGGTCCATCTTGTTGCCGACCAGGCGTTGCAACGGCTGGTTCTGGTGAATGGCCATCACCGGTTCATACAACATGTCAGCGTAGCTTATCCGGCTCTGGCCTTTGCGCCACTGCTCAAAGCTGTGGAACAGGTCGATCAGATAGCGATGCTTGTCGGAATACCCCAGTTCCTCGAAGACTACGTCCACCGGTGACAGGGTGGTTTTCACCAGATCGATGAAACTGGTGGCGGTTTCCACAAAATCTTTCTTGTTGCGGCGGATGTCGTCGGCCAGGTCTTCCGGTGCCAGTCGCCGGGTCAGTTGCCAGGCCTGATAGCTGATTTCCTGCTCGCTCAGGATCTTGTCGGAGAACCCCGGCAGATAGCCTTCCTGCACAAACCGTTTGTACAGGCGAAGGCCCATGGCGTGGTAGGTACGGATTTCCGGTGTTGCCAGGCCACTTTGACTGCACACCGCCTGCAGCTTACGCTCAAAGTCTATCCGGGCGCTGCGATTGAACATCAGTACCAGCATGCGCTCGGGGGCATGGCCCTGCTGCAGGAGATAGCGGATGCGCCAGGCCAGTGTGGAGGTCTTGCCGCTGCCGGCCACGGCGGTAATCACCGAATGCTCGTAGCCGGCGGTGATGATCGCCCGCTGCTCATCGGTGAGATAATCCGGCAGTTCGGTGGTATCGGCTGTTTGGGATTGGGTTTGCATGGGCGGTATTGTAGCGGGCGACTGGTAGTGCGGATACCGGTCCGACATAATTGCCCGCTTACTCCCAAACCAAAGGAGAGCATCATGCAGATGGCTGAAGCAGTAAATGTACTTGGCGAGCAGCTTGAAGCCTGTGGCAGGGATCCTGAGACCGGCTTCTACCGGGATGGCTGTTGCAACACGGGTCCGGACGACTTTGGCTCCCATACCGTCTGTGTCGTCGTCACCGACGACTTCCTGGCATTCTCCAGGACCCGTGGCAATGACCTCAGCACCCCAAGGCCGGAATTCGGGTTTCCCGGCCTCAAGTCGGGAGACAATTGGTGTCTGTGCGCGGCTCGCTGGCAGGAAGCGTTCGAAGCTGGCTGTGCACCGAGAGTGAGGTTGCGGGCGACCCATCAGGCTGCCCTGGAAATCTGTGTTCTCGCCGACCTCAAGGCCCATGGAACCGACCTCAGCTAATGGGACCCGCCACCGCCAAGCCGGCACCGGATATTGACGCCTGGCGCAGACTGCAGCAACAGCTGACCGCCAGGGGTGAGCGCCGTCTCGTACTGCTGGAGGGTGACCGGACCTGCGCCATCGACTGGCTGCGGCAGCTGCTTCCGGCCCTGCCATGGCAGGGCGGTATCTGGACTGGCACGCCGGATAACGCGCCGGATGATCGCCTGCTTCCGGTGCCGCCGCAAAAGGCCCGCCAGTGGCTGGGGCGAGAGCTTGATGTGGTGGTCTGGGACGGCTGGCAGGGGAATTCTCCCGACAGCCTGGCGGCGTTGGCGGGTACCCTCAAAGCGGGCGGTTTGCTGATATGGCTGATGCCGCCGCTGGAGCAATGGTCCGGCTTTGACGATCCGGATTATCGCCGCACAGGGCTCGACGGCATCCAGCATCATCCGTTTGCCGCCAGAATGTCCGCGATCCTGGCTGCCTCACCGGAGGTGATCCGCGTAAACCCGGAGCAGGGGCATGGTCCCTCGTTGCCGGAGCTTTCTGATCCGGTGGTGCGTTTTGACATTACCCGGACCCCGGACCAGGAACAGGCCATCGACGCCATTGTCCGCACAGGTCAGGGCCATCGCCGGCGTCCGTTGGTGATAACGGCGGACCGTGGCCGGGGTAAGTCTGCAGCCCTGGGGATTGCCGCAATCAGGCTACTGAAAGAGGGGCGGAGCCATGTAGTGGTCACCGCTCCCAGCGCTGAATCTGTCGATACCCTGTTTCACCATGCTCGCCTGGCGGCTGGTGACCGCATCAGCGCCGATAGTTCCGGAACGCTTCTTGTTCTGGCAGATGGTCGCCGCTTGAGCTTCCTGTCGCCGGATCAGTTGCTGGATCGTGCGCCTGAGGCAGAACTGGTGATGGTGGATGAAGCCGCCGCCCTGCCGGCCTATCGATTGACGCAGATCCTGACAGGATGGCCTCGAGTGGTGTTCGCCTCTACGGTTCATGGTTATGAGGGATCGGGTCGCGGGTTTGCCATCCGTTTTCGTCAGGTGCTCAATGCCAGGACACCACAGTGGCGTGAGATAACCCTGAAAGCGCCCATCCGCTGGTCAGCTTCAGACCCTTTGGAGCCTCTGATTGCCCGACTGTTTCTACTGAGCGCAGATGCCCCTGAACAGGCGCCCGCCGGGGGAGAGATAGTTATTGAGCCCTGGACTCCGGCCCTGGCCAGTGAGCAGGAGCTGGCAGAAGCCTTTGGCCTGCTGGTGAACGCACACTACAGGACGACGCCGGCGGATCTTCGGCAATGGCTGGATGATCCCGCCGTCATCAGCTGGCGGTTGACAATTAATGGCCGGCTCTCGGGCGTACTCTGGGCTGCTCGGGAGGGCAGCCTGTCCCCGCAGTTGGCTGAACAGGTGATGCGGGGCACCCGTCGCGTGCGGGGGCATCTGTTGCCGCAGTCCCTGGCCAACCACAGCGGGTTTGCCGAGGCGGCGTCCCGATCCTGGTTGCGAGTGGTGCGCATCGCAGTCGGTGAACAGTGTCGTCGCCAGGGGCTAGGGAAACGTCTGGTGGACAGCGCCGCCGACTTTGCCCGGGCAAACGGTTACGACGGCCTGGGCACCAGTTTCGGAGGCAGCGAGGAGCTACTGCGATTCTGGCAGCGAGCGGGGTTGGAGCTTGTCCGTGTCGGCATGAAACGCGAAGCTGGCAGTGGTGAATACGCCGTTCAGATGTTGCTTGGCAGTACGCATGGCACCCGGGAATTGATAACGAAGCTCAGACATCGGCTGCAGGAACACTGGCCGATCCTGGTTCCTCTTTACTGGCGGGATCTGGAACCGGGCGTGCTGAGGTTGATGACGGCCGATCTTGCAACGGACCTGTCGCTGACGGAGGATGACAGGCGGGATCTGGACAGCTTCGCCGCCGGATACCGGGGATTCGACCTGATGGTGCCGGTACTGCGAAAAGTGAGCCTGGGGCGGAGTTTGTCCAGAATCCTGGCATCCAGTGACGATGCGGATTTGTGGTGTCGTCGGGTGATTCAGGGGTGGTCCTGGCTCGAGCTCCAACAGGCGGGTTTGTGTCGTGGACAGAAGGACGGTGAGGCCCGGATACGCCAATTGACGGGTAAACTCTTGCAGTAGTCACGGAACTTGTGACCGGCTCGATTTAATTGCCCGCCATAGCTGCCCAGAATACGGTCGATAATAATCAACAGAGACCACATCATGGCCAAGGAAGCTGGCACAGTTCATCCCGTATTCGTTCTGGTTTTTGTGTTCAGTCTGTTTGTTGCCGGCTGCGCCTCCGACCCCGAGACGGGCATCAGTCCGGAAATGAGGGCGGCACTGGCGACAGGTGGCGGTGGTGAAACGCCGTTGATGGTTGCCTCCGAGAACGGCAACCGTCGACTGGTTGAGTTCTTCCTGTCCAACGGAGCACAAGTGAATGCCAGTGATGAGGATGGCTCTACGGCGGTGATCCGGGCTGCCAGGAATGGCCATCTGTCGGTGGTGAGGGTGTTGCTGGCGGCTGGCGCCAATGTCAACGTCAGCCAGGGCGGCCGCTCCCTGCTGATGCACGTTGTTGACAGTGGCGATATGCTCACGGCTGAGATGTTGCTGGCGGCAGGAGCTGACGTGAACTACCGGTCCGGGGATGGTATGACCGCCCTGGATGTGGCCCGGGAAAATCGCAACCGGGATCTGGAGATGCTGTTGATCCAGGCGGGCGCAAAGTTGTAGATCCGCGATATTCGGCCGCTCCAGGCTCAGGTCAGGGAGTCAATGGCCTTCTCGTCCGTCGCATAGATGTGTTCTTCCTTGATCAGTTGCGAGAGCCCTGACCGTGACAGTGCTTCCCGGACGGCGAGCTTTGGTCCGGACAGGCAGAGCGTTATGCCTCTTGAATCAAGGAAAGACCAGATATCCCTTAGGGTGTCGAGACCCGTGGAATCCACCTGGTTCAGTGACGATGCCGAAATCAGCAGCACTCGAATGTCCGGATCGGCGTCTATTTTTTTGCGGATGTAGCGCTCGAGCATGGGGGCGGTCAAATAGGTCAGTGATGCGTCCATGCGCACACCCAGTACCCCTTCGGCAATCGGCGGAAGCTCGTAGAGTTTTCGGTCGCGAAACCCGCCACTCTCATGGACGCCCAATTCAATGATGCGGGGTATGGCGTGGTGGTGGAGGAACGCCAGCAGGGAGGCGCCCATTCCTGCCAGGATCCCCCAATAGAGATTGGGTACCGTCGCCAGGGTCACGATCAGTGTGACCAGCGCAACAAAGCCGTCCTTGGGGTTTTCCCGGCAGAGTCGGCTCAGTGACCGAACATCGATCAGTTGAGTGACCGGCACGATAATGATGGCGGCCAGGACCGCCGTGGGCAGGTGATACAGCAGTGCCGTCAGTCCGAACAGGGAAATCAGCACGATCAGCGATGCCAGTAAGGTTGCCCTGGCGGTTTTGGCGCCGCTGTAGGCGTTCAATGCGGTGCGTGAAAAGGAACCGCTGACCGGGAAGGCACCGCTGAAACCGCTGGCTATTTTTGCCAGGCCCTGGCCGATCAGCTCCTGATTGCGGTTCCAGGATTCGCCTGTTATCCGGGACATGGTACGGCAACTCGACATTGCCTCGGTAAAACTGATCAGGGCGATAATGGCAGCAGGCAGCAACAGAGCCAGATGCTGATCCAGTGAGAGGGTGAATGGCAGGGTCAGCGCCGGCAGGCCACTGTCGATAGCGCCGATGATGGCGCCGCCCAGTCGGTCAAACCCTGCCAGCAGGCTCACTGCGACTCCAATCAGACACACAATCATCACACCCGGCAGCCGTGATGAGAATTTTTTGAGGGCAATCAGGCTTAGAGCAGCGCCCACCCCAAAACCGGCGGTAATTGCCAGACGCAAGGGTTCTGTTCGCCATGCCTGAACCAGGTGTGAGAGCCAGTTGCCATCGGCGCTGGTGGCAAAGCCCAATAACGACGGCAACTGGGAAATGATAATGATAACGGCGGCGGCATTTACGAAGCCTTGGACGACGGCGTTTGACACCAGATTGGTCAGAATGCCCATGCGGAAGGCGCCCATGAAAAACTGCATCAGACCGGAATAGACGGCGAGCCATATCGCCATGGCGATCCACTCTGGCGAACCTGCAGCGGCCAATGGTTGCAGGGCGGCGAAGGTCAGCAGGCTTGTCAGTGCAACAGGCCCCACCGCCAGCAGGGAGGACGATCCGAACAGCGCTCCGACAATGCCGGGGAGAAGGGCAGCGTAAAGGCCGGTGACCGGGGGCATACCGGCGAGCTGGGCATAGGCCAGTGCCTGGGGAACCAAAACCAGGCCAACCGTTATTCCCGCAATGGCATCGGATCTTACCTGACCTTTTGTGGGCGCGGGCCATGTCAGGAACGGGAAGAGTCTGATCAGCAGGCCGCCAAGAGGCGTCTTTGGATTCATTCTGTCTCCCTTCAGACGGGACACTAGTTGGCGGTTATTACAACTTCATCGGATCGGTCTCGTCATCCCACGCCGGATGGAAATGGGCGTCAATAACGTCTTCCGGTACCTCCTGAAGGGTGTTGAACGACCACGTGGGTGTGTGGTCCTTATCCACCATCCGGGCCCGTATCCCCTCCGGCAGGTCTGGACGACGGGTGCACTCGGTTGCCATGGCCAGCTCCATCCGGAACACGTCCTTGAGCGACATCTGTTGTGCGCGCTTGAGCTGGTTCCACACCAGCCACATGGACACCGGGCACCCGGTTCTCAGATTATGGACAGCGCTTTCCCACCAGTCGCTGTTGATGTCCGCAGAAATCAGGCGGTCGACAATGGCGGCGAGGTCATCGCCGGCGCCCAGCCTGGCGATTGCCTGTTCGTGATTCGCCAGATCACTGGGCCCGAGGGTTCTGTAATCCACCGCATTCAGCTGGTTGAGCAGCCGGAACAGCCGGTTGTCGTCAGCGGCGGCCTCGCCGGTCCAGCGCTCCGTCTGCAAACGTTCGGTCAAGGAGGTGCGTTCTTCCGGCAGGATGGCCATGTCTGCCAACCCTACACGGATCACATCGGCGGCATTCAGTCGGCATCCTGTCAGTCCCATGAACAAGCCCAGGCGTCCGGGGAGGCGATTGAGGAACCAGCTTGCGCCCACATCGGGAAACAGGCCAATGGCCACTTCCGGCATGGCCATGGTAACGTCCGGAGTGACCAGCCGATAACGGCAGGCGGCCAGCAATCCCAGGCCTCCGCCCATGACCACACCATGCCCGATACCAACCACCGGTTTCGGGAAGCGATGAATCGTGTAGTCGAGGCGGTATTCGTGGTGGAAGAATCCCGTTGCAGTGTCGGGGTCACCGCCTCCTGTAATTGCGCTGTGGAGATTGCGAATATTGCCGCCGGCACAGAAAGCCCGATCACCCGCGCCCTGAAGAATCACCAGGGCAACGCGATCGTCACTTGCCCAGCGATCAAGGGTCGCCTGCATGTCGTCGATCATCTCTCTGGAAAGCGCATTCAGGGTAGCGGGGGAATCCAGGGTGATCTGGCCAATGCGGCCTTCGAGGCAGTCCAGTTCTTGCACCTGAA
>JAKLLS010000187.1 GCA_022014155.1 Marinobacter sp.
CCAGAGCCAGAGCCAGAGCCAGAGCCAGAGCCAGAGCCAGAGCCAGAGCCAGAGAAGGAACCAGAACCGCAAGCGTTGGTCCAAGCCGAGACGGCTGCCACTTTTGTTCCGGTGCGACCGGAGAGGTTTGTTCCGGTTGAGCTGGTACGTACCGGAAGCGGTTTGACTGCGCAGTTTGTTGCCGGCTTCCGGGAGCAGACTGCGATTGCCTTTATAGAGCAGTACGACGCAGTTGATGGGTTGAGATACACTCGGTCAACACGGCAGGGTAAGGATTGGTTTGTGGTGTTTTATGGTGATTTTGAGGATGTTGGAGTGGCCCGGTCTGCATTGCGTAAATTGCCTGAAGATTTGCGCTCCCGGGAGTCTTGGGTCCGCCCGTTCAGTGGGTTTTGACAGGCCCCAAGGTGTCTTTCCAGGGTTTTTGCTCCCTCCTTGTATCGTCCCATAAAAGCGATTAAAAACAGTGGGGTTAGAGAGCTATTTCACCTCCACTTCCCCTAAAATAAACGGACTTCGGATTGAGTACGTAATTGTACGTGTGTAGAATGTCCAGCCCCCATTTTCAGTGTCAAAGGGTGACTTTAACGGTATTTGCTTATAACTCTTTGATTGAAAAGCATTTCTATGTGAGAGAACGCTTATGATGACAGGTTTGTATCATCCCGAAGAATTCAGGGACAACTGTGGTTTCGGACTGATCGCCCATATGAAAGGCGATGCCAGCCACAAGTTGTTGCAAACTGCCATCGAGTCACTGACCTGCATGACCCACCGTGGTGGTATTGCAGCAGACGGAAAGACCGGTGATGGTTGCGGCCTGCTTATTCAAAGTCCCGATGCCTTCCTGCGCAAGGCCGCTAAAGCGGCGTTTGGCAAGGAGCCCGGAGATCTGTTTGCCGTTGGTCAGGTTTTCCTTAACCCGGACGAAGCCAAGGCAAAAGCCGGGCGGGAAGCCATTGAAAAGCGTCTGACCGAGCAGGGCCTGGATATTCTGGGCTGGCGGGAAGTTCCGACGGACAACAGTTGCCTGGGGCCTATGGCCCTGGATTGTCTGCCTCGTATTGAGCAGGTGTTTGTGGCGCCGGCTGACAAGGCAGAGAAAGAGTTTGCGATCAGCCTGTTTATTGGTCGCCGGTACGCTGAGCGCGACATGGCGAATGATTCCGAGTTCTATATCTGTAGCCTTTCCCATCGCACGTTGGCCTACAAAGGCCTGATGATGCCGGCTGATCTGGCGAACTTCTACAAGGATCTCGGCGATCCGGATCTTCAGACCGCTATTTGTGTTTTTCACCAGCGCTTCTCCACCAATACCATGCCGCGCTGGCCGTTGGCCCAGCCATTCCGTTTCCTGGCCCATAACGGTGAGATCAATACCATCGACGGTAACCGCAACTGGGCCATCGCCCGTGCGGCCAAGTTCAGCTCTCCGGACCTGCCGGACCTTCAGACCCTGCAGCCACTGGTGAACCTGACCGGTTCCGACTCCTCAAGCATGGACAACATGCTGGAAGTGCTGCTGGCCGGTGGGGTGGATCTGTTCCGTGCGGTACGGATGATGATTCCGCCCGCGTGGCAGAATGTGGATACCATGGATTCCAACCTGAGAGCCTTCTACGAATACAACTCCATGCATATGGAGCCATGGGACGGTCCTGCCGGCCTGGTATTCTCGGACGGCCGCTACGCGGTCTGCATGCTGGACCGGAACGGCCTGCGCCCGGCGCGCTGGGTGGTTACCAAGGATGACTTCATTACGCTGGCATCGGAAATCGGCACCTATGGCTATGAGCCCGATGACGTTGTGGCAAAGGGCCGGGTAGGGCCTGGCCAGATGCTGGCCGTTGATACCCAGACCGGCGAAGTGCTCCATACCCCGGACATTGATGAGCGTCTCAAGAATGCGCACCCGTACAAGCAGTGGCTGCGGGAGAACGCGCTGCGGGTTGAATCCACGCTGAATCAGGACACCCCTGAGTTCCGTCTGATGGACGCCGACGAGCTTCTGGTGCACCAGAAGATGTTTATGGTGTCCTTTGAAGAGCGCGACCAGGTACTGCGTCCGCTGGCGGAGAATGGCCAGGAGGCCGTTGGTTCCATGGGCGACGATACTCCGATGGCGGTATTGTCCAGCAAGGTGCGTCACGTTGGTGACTACTTCCGCCAGAAGTTTGCCCAGGTAACAAACCCGGCGATTGATCCGCTTCGGGAAGCGATAGTCATGTCGCTCGAGACCTGCCTGGGGTCTGAACGCAATGTCTTTGAGGAAACACCGGAACACGCGGACCGGATTATCCTGACCACACCGGTGCTGTCACCGGCCAAGTTCCTCAAGATCGCCAACAATGATCGCCCGGGGTTCGAGGTCGCTCACATTTCCATGGGGTACAGCCCGGAGATGGGGCTCGAGCAAGCCATACGCCGTGTCTGTGAACAGGCTGAAGAAGCCACTCGCAATGGCAAGGTGCTTCTGATCCTGTCCGACAAGGATCTCAAGGAAGGTGAGCTGCCGGTGAACGCTCTGATGGCCACTGGCGCGGTCCATCACCACCTTGTGGCACATGGGCTGCGCTGTGACTCCAACATCATCGTGGAAACCGGCTGGGCACGGGATCCCCATCAATTCGCCGTCCTGTTCGGCTTCGGTGCGACAGCCGTTTACCCATACCTTGCGTATCAGGTGCTGAATGATCTGATCCGTACCGGTGAATTGCTGATGGACCCGATCGAGGCCAAGAACAACTATCGCAAGGGCATCAACAAGGGGCTGCTGAAGATCCTGTCCAAGATGGGTATCTCGACCATGACCTCTTACCGCGGCGCCCAGCTGTTCGAGGCCATCGGCCTTGCGGATGAGGTGGTTGATCTGTGCTTCAAGGGTGTGCCCAGCCGTATCCAGGGAGCTGGATTCTTCGACTTCCAGCAGGATCAGGAGCAACTGGCAGCGGTCGCCTGGAAGCCCCGTAAGCCGGTTTCCCAGGGTGGTCTGCTGAAGTATGTTCATGGCCAGGAATACCATGCCTTCAACCCGGATGTGGTCGGCAAGCTCCAGGAATCAGTAATCAGTGGTGATTACGGTCACTACAAGGAATACGCCAGCTTGGTGAACGAACGTCCCGTGGCGACTCTGAGGGATCTCCTCGGTTTCCGTCAGGATATCAAGGCCATTGATATTTCCGAGGTAGAGCCGGTCGAGAATATCTTCCCGCGTTTTGATTCCGCAGCTATGTCCCTCGGGGCATTGTCCCCGGAGGCGCACGAGGCGCTGGCGGTTGCCATGAACACCCTGGGTGGGCGCTCCAACTCCGGTGAGGGCGGCGAAGACCCGGTCCGTTACGGCACCGAGAAGCGCTCCAAGATCAAACAGGTAGCCTCTGGTCGCTTTGGTGTGACGGCCGAGTACCTGCGTAGTGCCGATGTCATGCAGATAAAGGTTGCCCAGGGCGCCAAGCCCGGCGAGGGTGGCCAGCTGCCGGGTGGCAAGGTAAACGATCTGATCGCGCGCCTGCGATACTCGGTGCCCGGTGTGACGTTGATTTCACCGCCCCCGCACCATGACATCTATTCAATCGAGGATCTGGCGCAGCTGATTTTCGACCTGAAACAGGTGAACCCGAAGGCGCTGGTTTCTGTGAAACTGGTGTCCGAGCCGGGTGTGGGCACGATTGCCGCCGGTGTTGCCAAGGCATACGCCGACCTGATCACTGTTTCCGGTTACGATGGTGGTACCGCCGCAAGCCCGCTGACATCTATCCGTTATGCCGGTTCCCCGTGGGAGCTTGGCCTCACGGAAACCCAACAGGCCCTGCGTGCCAACGATCTGCGCGGTAAAATCCGTCTGCAGACCGACGGTGGCATTAAAACCGGCCTTGATGTGGTAAAAGGTGCGATTCTTGGCGCCGAGAGCTTCGGCTTCGGGACCACCCCAATGGTCGCGCTGGGTTGTAAATACCTGCGGATATGCCACCTGAACAACTGCGCCACCGGTGTCGCCACCCAGAACGACCACCTCCGTGAAGAGCACTTCAAGGGAACGGTGGAAATGGCCATGAACTTCTTCCGCTTCGTTGCTGAAGAAACCCGCGAGTGGATGGCCAAGCTCGGTGTTCGCAACCTGGAAGAGCTGGTGGGTCGGGTGGACCTGCTTGAGCGCCTGCCGGGTGATACCGAGCGTCAGAAGAAGTTGGACCTGAGCCGTCTTCTGGCCAACGACCACATCCCTGCGGACAAACCACAGACCTGTCAGGTAGAGCGCAACCATCCGTTTGATGAAGGCACGCTTGCCGAGCAGATGGTGAAAGATATTGCCGCGGCTATTGAAGAGAAGTCTGGTGGCGCGTGGTCCTACCGCGTGACTAACTGTGACCGCTCCATCGGTGCGCGTCTGTCTGGTGAAATTGCTGAGAAGCATGGCAACCAGGGCATGGCGGATGCGCCTGTGACCCTCGACCTGACCGGTACCGCCGGGCAGAGTTTCGGTGTCTGGAACGTCAGTGGTCTCAACCTGATCCTTGAGGGCGATGCCAACGACTACGTGGGCAAAGGGATGACCGGCGGCAAGCTGGTGGTCAAGCCGCCCCGTGGCAGCAGCTTCAAGACCAATGAAACCTCCATCGTCGGCAACACCTGTCTCTACGGCGCTACGGGTGGCAAGTTGTTTGCCGCAGGCACAGCTGGCGAGCGTTTCGCGGTGCGTAACTCCGGAACCCACGCGGTTGTTGAAGGTACTGGCGATCACTGTTGTGAATACATGACCGGCGGGCTGGTGACGGTTCTCGGCTCTACCGGCTACAACTTCGGTGCCGGTATGACCGGTGGCTTTGCCTATGTGCTGGATATGGATAACACCTTCGTGGACAAGTACAACCACGAACTGGTGGAAATCCAGCGCATCTCCCGTGAGGACATGGAGTCCTACCGTAATCACCTGCGCGGTGTGATCCGTGAGCACATCTCGGAAACCGGCAGTCAGTGGGCAGAGCACATTCTTGAAGATTTCGACGACTACATCGGCCGTTTCTGGCTGGTGAAACCCAAGGCTGCCAACCTGCGCAGCCTGCTGGCAAGCACTCGTGCGCGTCCGGAGTAAGCGGCTGTCGGATTACGCTTCGCTAATCCGACCTGCGAGTGCCTTACGCCCGGAGTAGGCGCCGGACGGAGCAGGGTTTGGGGTATCCGCCACAGAGCGGTGCCCCTGTCGAAATCGAGTTGATGAGAGCATCATGATGAAAGAACGACTGAATAACGACTTCCAGTTTGTCGAAGTAGGGCGCGTAGACCCGAAAAAGGTACCCGCGAAGAAGCGGAAGAAGGAGTTCGGGGAAATCTACCACCCGTTCACCCAGGAAGAAGCCGCGCCACAGGCGCACCGCTGCCTGGAGTGTGGCAACCCCTACTGTGAATGGAAGTGTCCGGTACACAACTACATCCCGAACTGGCTGAAGCTGGTTTCCGAAGGCAACATCATGAGGGCCGTGGAGTTGTGTCACCAGACCAACTCCCTGCCGGAGGTCTGTGGCCGTGTCTGCCCGCAGGATCGTCTGTGTGAGGGTGCCTGTACCCTGAACGACGGATACGGTGCGGTTACCATCGGTTCTGTTGAGAAGTACATTACCGATACCGCGTTCGCTCTGGGCTGGAAGCCGGACATGTCCGCCGTGAAGTGGACCGACAAGAAGGTCGCCGTGATTGGTGCCGGCCC
>JAKLLS010000003.1 GCA_022014155.1 Marinobacter sp.
AGACCACATGCGGTCTTTGTTCCCGTCTACGTCGCGGAATTCTTTATAATTTTGCACAAGAGCACGGTGTCACCAAGATTGCGCTGGGTCACCATAGGGATGACCTTCTGGAAACCCTGTTCCTGAACATGTTCTACGGCGGCAAGCTCAAATCGATGCCGCCGGTGCTGCACAGCGATGATGGTCGCAATACGGTGATTCGCCCCCTGGCATTCAGCCGTGAAAAGGACATTGCCCGTTATGCGGCACTGCGTGAATTTCCGATTATTCCCTGTAACCTGTGCGGCTCCCAAGAGAACCTGCAGCGCCAGGTGATTAAGGAAATGTTCCAGACCTGGGACAAGCAGCACCCGGGCCGTTTGGAAACCATGTTCCGTGCCATGTGCAACGTGGAGCCATCGCACCTGGCGGATAGCTCGCTGTACGATTTCCGTGAGGGTAAGCGCCTGAATGGGCAAAACGCGCCGGCCGTTGGCTCCGTAGAGCCCGAGCCCGCAGACTTCGGTCGGCTGGACGTGCTCAATATCTGAATCGGGATCCTGGCGAGTGGCTTTACCCGCCGTGCCCGCCACGCAGTACCATACCGAGGGGCAGGGTCCAGATCCCAAAACCGATTAGCAGTACACCCGTCAGCTGTCGGATCTGCTGCTGGCCCTGAAGCTTTTTTATCCAGGTTGCCGCGTAACCGGTGGCTAGCATGGAAGGCAGAGTGCCCAGGCCGAAAAAGACCATGGTAGCGGCCGCGCTACCGACAGAAGGCTGCAGTGCGGCCCACCCGAGGGTGCTGTAGATCAGGCCGCAGGGTAACCAGCCCCACAGACTCCCCAGGGCAAGTGCCTGCCAGGCATGGTGGACGGGCAGGAAGCGTCGGGTGAGGGGGGATAGCGCCTTCCATACCGGGGCACCAACACGTTCAACATAACGAATGCCCTGCCACCACTGGCCCATCGACAGCCCCATCAGAATCAGCAAGATACCCGCGACGCTTCTCAGTAATGGCGCGAGCTGGGCCCACTGGTCGGCAGCGCTGGTGGTCAGCAACGCAATCAGGGTCGCAATCACCGTGTAGCTGAAAATGCGCCCGCCATTGAAGGCCAGGAGCATCAACGTCTGGCGCAGGCGAAATCCTCTGCCGACCGGCAGGGCCATGGACAGAGAGGCGCTGATGCCACCGCACATGGCCAGACAATGGGTACTGCCCAACAAGCCGATGAGAAAGGCGCTGGGGTAGCTCAGGTACAAGCCTTCTGTCATCAGCTGTCTTTTTTCTCGTCGCCGGTCTCGTCGGAGTCAGCGATTTTCCTTTCACTGGGTGGCTTGGCGTCATCCGGAATCATGTCCTTGTCATCGTCGTACAGGATGCGATGTGCCGGGCCTTCCAGGTCGTCGTACTGGCCGTTCTTGACCGCCCAGGAAAAAAGAACGATACCCAAGGCCACGAGGATGAGCATGACGGGGACCAGGATCATTACTATTTGCACAGTGAAACCTCGGATTAACTGGGTGTCCTGACTAAGGTATCAGGGTGTGGTCAGGGCGCCAACCGCATGGCGGCCGGTCTGGTGATCATCAGGGGTTGTGCGGCCAAGCCTCAGGGCGTTCAATACCACCACCAGTGAACTCAGGGACATGCCGATGGCTGCAAGCCAGGGTGGCACCATGCCGGCGGCCGCCAGTGGTAGCGCCAGAACATTGTACACCAGGGCCCAGCCCAGGTTCTGACGAATGATCCGGCGGGTCAGGCGACTGGTGTTCATGGCCTCGGTCAGTTGCATCAACTGGCCATTGAGCAGCACGGCATCCGCCTTCAGTTGCGTCAGGTCGGCGGCACTGCCCATGGCCACGGAAATGCCTGCGCCGGCCATGGATGGCAGATCATTTAATCCGTCGCCCACCATCATCACATTACGGCCTTCAGCCACCAGCTTTTGTAGCGTTTCCAGCTTCTGTTCCGGTGTGGCCTGGCCGATGGCCTCGTCAACGCCCACGCTCCGTGCAATCTGCTCCACATGCCCTGACCGGTCACCACTGAGTAGCAGCGTGTGGATGCCCAAAGACTTCAGTCTGGCGATGGTGGCCTTCGCGTCGGGCCGGGGCTGGTCGTCCAGCGTGAAGCGCGCCAGCCATTCACTATCGGTGGCCAGCCAGATGTCTATACCCTGACTGGCTGGTGCCGATGGTTGTGGGCCGCGGGTGTGCTCTCTGACAAACTCACTGTGGCCGATATACACCGGTTTGCCATCATGGATGCCGGACAGACCGCCACCCAGATGGTTGGTGACGGAGGACACCGCAGCGCCGGCGAACGGGTGGAAAATCCGGGCAATGGGGTGCTCGGAGTGTTTTTCCAGGCCGGTGGCGAGACTCATGCAGGCTGATTTGTTCAGCGAACCGGTCACTCGTGTTTCAATCAGGCTGAGTTCACCACGGGTGAGGGTGCCGGTCTTATCGAAAATAACCGTGTCGATATCGTTGAGGGATTCCAGGGTGTGGCCGCGTGTGGGCAGAAATCCCAGCCGGCGAAGTCTGACCGTTGCCGAGGTGATAGCCGTCGGCGTCGCCAGCGATAAGGCACAGGGGCAGGTGACCACCAGCACGGAGAGGGTAATATCAAACGCGTTGTCGGCTCCTGCGAGCCACCAGCCTACCCATACCAGCGGCGTCAGGATCAGCACCCGACTGACAAAGGTGCCCGCGATACGATCGGCCATTCTGGCCACCGGAGGTTTCTCCGCCTGTACGCGGTCGAGAATGCGAAGTATGCCGGAGAGCCGGGTCTGGGCCCCGGCACAGCTGACTTCAATATCCAGAGGGTTTTCGCCGTTAACGCTGCCGGCATGCACGGTATCGCCGGGCTGCCGGGTTTCTGGCAGGTACTCGCCGGTCAGGGCGGCTTCGTTGAGTGTGGAATGACCGCTGATGATGCGACCATCCACCGGTAACGTCTCCCCGGGACGTACCCGGATGGTGTCCCCGGTACGCAGTTCATGGCTGGCGACAATGGCGGTAGTATCCCCGCTGATGCGCGTCGCCACGTCCGGTTGAAAGCCGGCCAGGGCGTTACCGGCAAGCCCTGCCCGATACCGCGCCTGCATTTCGATGTAGCGGCCCAGCAACAGGAAAAATGTAAACATGCACACCGACTCGAAATAGACTTCGTCTCCGCCCATGACGGTGACCCAGGCGCTGGCGGCGTACGCCAGACCAATAGCAATGGCGACCGGTACATCCATGGTCAGGTGGCGGCTAAGCAGGTCCCTGCGGGCATTGCGGAAAAAGGGCCGGGCACTGAACAGCACCACCGGTGTGGCGACCAGCAGGCTGAACCAGCGAAAAAAAGAAATGAAATCCGGGGACAGGTCATTGACCAGCTCAAAATACAGGGGGAACGCCAGCATCATACTCTGCATGGTGCCGATGCCTGCAACCGCGAGCCGAATCAGTGTGGTACGGTGTTCTGCCTTGAGAGCTTTCTCAGCGTCGTCTGCCTGATAGGGCCTGGCCCGGTAGCCGAGTTCGTGGATGGCAATGAGCAGGTCGCTCAGCTTCGCCTGTTCCGCAGACCAGACCAGTCGTGCCCGCTGGGTACTATGGTTCACGGAAAAGGACTGCACTCCGGGTTGTTTGGCCATGTGGCTTTCCAGCAACCAGATGCACGCAGCGCAGGTGATGCCCTCAATCAGCAGCTGGGCTTCCTGTCCGCCTTTGGTGGCAGTGACGAAGGACGACTGAACCAGTGGATGATCCACTTCCCGGATTCGCTCCAGTTCGTTTCCGGTCAGCTGCTTCGGCGTGACGGCGGGTTCGGTCCGGTATTGATAAAAGCCGGTCAGTCCTTCCGAGCGGATGGTTTCACACACAGCCTTGCAACCCCGGCAGCAGAACTGCCGGGTTTCGCCGTCAAGGTCAAGGATAATTGGCGGCGAGCCTTCAGCCGCTTCGCCGCAATGGAAACAGGGTGGGGTATTCACGCGAACTAACGGTTTACCGCGCCCACTTGAATGGCGGTGTCAGAGGGCAGGGACGTTTCGCCCTTCAGGCGCCAGTCGTTGTCGGGACTGCGCAGATCAAAATACCAACGGCCTTTGATATCCTGATTCATGGTTGCCCGATAGGTGCCCTGACCGGTTCGGGTAAACTGAATGGTCCTGTCCTTTTCAGCGATGGTCGGGTGAAACAGGTTGAGGATCAGGTAAGGGTAATCCGTCTGACCGGAATGGCTGTCCAGCATCAGCTTGATGTTCCGGTCGGAGAATGACATGTTTGCCTGAAGCCCCAGATCACTGGCTTTCTGATCGCGGGCAATTTCCATGTTGATGCCGCGACCTTCTTTGGAATAGTCGTCGGTCACCATGGAATTCTCGGTGTTCATTGCGATGGTGATGGCAATGGCACAATAGGTGATGGAAGCCAACGGAAAAATCGTCAGAAACCAGAACCAGGGCTGGCGATACCAGGGCTTAACAGCGTCTTCAGTCATAACTCGTTATCTCTCAAGTAGGTCCGTAACGGGTAGCCGGAATGCTAGCGGGTAGGACCGACAAATCGGCTTTCAGTTTCAATGATCAGTGACTCATCGGTTTCCGAAGTAATGCGGAACCGGATGATGTTGTTACTCTCGGTGATTGCCTCCGGGGCTACATCCACGACTGTCGGAAGCGCCCGATTCTCACCACTGTCAACCGTCACTTGGGTATCTGTTAAGAGCTGCATACCCTCCATGCCAGAAACTGAGATGGTGAAGGTTTGCGGTACCTCCGTCATATTGGCGATTTTGAGGGTGTATGAGTTCTCGACTCGCCCCTGTCCATTGAAGCCGAACGGCGCGCCTCGGTCCTTGAGGACATCCAGCTGCGCCGGCACCCGGGTCGCCAGGACAAACACAATCGCGCCGATCATCAACGCCAGCGCCGCGCCATAACCGAAGGTGCGGGGGCGCATGAGTTTGGAGGGCTTACCCTCAAGCTCGTTCTCGGTGGTGTAGCGAATCAACCCTCTCGGGTAATTCATCTTGTCCATCACCTCGTCGCAGGCATCAATGCACAGGGCGCAGCCGATACATTCGTACTGAAGTCCGTCCCGGATATCGATGCCGGTGGGGCAGACCTGGACGCACTGGCCGCAGTCGATACAGTCACCCAGTCCGAGTTCCGCCGGATCCACGCCCTTCTTGCGCCCACCCCGGGGCTCACCACGGTTCGGGTCGTAGGACACCACGCGGGTATCGGGGTCAAACATCACCGACTGGAAGCGGGCATAGGGGCACATATACAGGCAGACCTGTTCACGCATCCAGCCGGCGTTGAGGTACGTGGCCAGGGTAAAGAAGCCGACCCAGAAATAGGCCCAACCGTTGGCCTGAAGCGTGAACAAATCGGCAATCAGTTCCCGAATGGGATAGAAATAGCCGACGAACGTGAGGCCCGTTGCGAGGGCGATCAATAGCCAGGCGGTATGCTTCAGGGATTTTTTCACCACTTTTTGCGTGGATCGTGGCGATTTGTCCAGTTTCATGCGTTTGTTGCGGCTGCCCTCTATCCGCTCCTCAATCCACATGAAAATGAAGGTCCATACGGTTTGCGGGCAGGTGTAGCCACACCAGACTCGCCCAAACAGGGTGGTGATAAAGAACAGACCGAATGCGGCGATGATCAGAAGGCCCGACAGCAGGAAGAAATCTTTCGGGTATAAGGTCAGCCCGTACAGGTGGAATTCCCTGGCGGGAAGGTCGAAGTGAATCAGTGGCTGTCCGTCCAGAGTGAGCCAGACAAACAGGAAATACATACCCATCAACACCAGCAGGCTGACGTTACGGATACGCTGGAAGAAGCCTTTGACTTCCTTGACGTAAATCTTCTTACGGCTGGCGTATAGCTCGACGGTTCCGGATTTATTGTTTTTATCGGAGGGGTCAGAGGACGGGTCAATCTGTTTGACCGGAATCTCACTGCTCATCGCTACCTCCCGATGAAAATTAGCCACTGAGGAAGCTCAGGGGCATCAGGGTCTGTTCAAGCCTGTGCCCGCAAGGGCAGACACAGGGTTGAGCAGACCTTGGCCGGCGCCCGCAGGCCCCGGCCAGGTACTCAGTTGGACAGGCTGTAAACGTACGCAGCCAGAATCTGGATCTGATCGTCGGAGAGACGCTCGCCCTGGGCAGGCATCTGGTTCTGTCGACCATTCATGACGGTCTCCTTGATCCACCCGTAAGTAGATCCGTAAAGCCAGGTGTCATCTGTCAGGTTCGGCGCACCCATGGCCTGGTTCCCCTTGCCATCACTACCATGGCAGGCGGAACATGCCTGGGCAAAGACTTCCTTGCCGGCTTCCGCTGCTTCAGGATCATTAGCGCGATCGCTGAACGACAGCACGTAGTTAACGACCTGGTCAACCTGATCGGACGTCATGTTTGGCATCATACCCTTGGCAGGCATGTTGCCGTTACGTCCCTGGTGCAGGGTGGTCAGGATAGTGTCCGGATCGCCACCGTAGAGCCAGTCGTCATCGGTCAGGTTGGGGAAACCAAGGGAACCACGGCCTGCTGATCCATGGCAAACTGCACAATTGTTGGCAAACAGGCGCTGGCCCATTTTCATGGCGTCTTCATTTTCGGCCAGCTCCACAACCGGAGTATCGCCGAATTTGGCATAAAGCTCACCATATCGGGCTTCGGCCTGCTGAACTTCCGCTTCCCACTGGTTATATGAGGTCCATCCCAACAGGCCCTTGAAGTTCCCCAGGCCCGGATAAAGCGCCAGATAGCCCAGAGAGAATACACATGTTGCGATAAAGAGATAGAACCACCACTTGGGCAGTGGGTTGTCCAACTCTTCAATGCCATCGAAGGAATGGCCTGTAGTCCGGTCTGTTTCGGTGTCCGTGGTCTGACTTTTGCGGGTTGCCAAGAGCAGCCACCAGCACCCGAAAATAGTACCGAGCACGATCACGCTGACCCAGATGCTCCAGAAGGTACTCATTGCTTTTTCTCCGTTTTTTCCTGTTCAAGAGTACGCTTTTCCACTTCGTCATCGTCGAAGGGCAGGTGTGCCGCCTCGTCGTTTGCCTTCTTGCGGTGGGCGCTGTAGGCCCACCAGACGATTCCCAGAAACATCGCCATGACAAGAAGGGTGTGAATACCGCGTAACTCGTTCAAATCCATCGGGATCACCGTTTCTCAGAAATCACTGTGCCCAGCTGTTGCAGGTAGGCTACCAGCGCTTCAATTTCGAATTTGCCTTTCACTTCGGCGGATGCTTCGGCAATCTGCTCATCGCTGTATGGCACGCCCAGTGTCTGCAGTGTTGTCATCTTTGCTGCTGTGTCGGCATGGTTCACACGATTTTCAAACAGCCACGGAAAAGCCGGCATGTTGGACTCGGGAACAACGCTGCGGGGATCGTACAGGTGCTGGCGCTGCCATGCATCAGAGTAACGACCGCCCACCCGGGCCAGATCCGGCCCGGTACGCTTGGAGCCCCACAGGAACGGGCGGTCGTAAACGAACTCGCCCGCCACGGAGTAGTGGCCATAACGCTCAGTCTCTGCCCGGAAGGGGCGAATCTGCTGGGTGTGGCACACGTGGCAACCCTCGCGGATGTAGATATCGCGTCCTTCCAGCTCAAGCGCGGACAGGGGCTCCAGGCCCTCAACCGGCTCATTGGTGTCCTTGCTGAAAAACAGCGGTACTACTTCGGCCAGGAAACCACCACTGATGGTGAGGATGATCAGAACGATCATCAGACCAAGGTTTTTTTCTACAATTTCGTGTTTCATCTTGATTGTCTCCCGTTACGCCGGCTGAGCTGCCGCGTTGTCCTGTGCGACGGCATCTTTCTGGCGAACGGTCATGTAGGTGTTATAAGCCATGACCAGCATGCCGGAGAGGAAAATTGCACCGCCGATGAAGCGGACAAAGTAGCCGGGATAGGAAGCCTCAAGCGCTTCAACAAAGCTGTAAGTCAAGGTGCCGTCCTGGTTTACGGCGCGCCACATCAGGCCCTGCATGATGCCGTTTACCCACATCGCAACGATGTAGAGTACGGTGCCAACGGTCGCCAGCCAGAAGTGCACGTTGATCAGGCTGGTGCTGTACATGGCAGGCAGCCCCCACAGCTTGGGAATCAGGTGGTAAATGGCGCCGATACTGATCATCGCAACCCAGCCCAGTGCGCCGGAGTGCACGTGGCCGATGGTCCAGTCAGTGTTGTGAGAGAGCGCGTTGACGGTCTTGATGGCCATCATCGGGCCTTCGAAGGTGGACATGCCGTAGAACGACAGAGAAACCACCAGGAAGCGCAAAATCGGGTCGGTGCGCAGTTTGTGCCACGCGCCGGACAGCGTCATCATACCGTTGATCATGCCGCCCCAGGACGGCGCCAGCAGGATCAGGGACATCACCATGCCCGCAGTCTGCGCCCAGTCAGGCAGCGCACTGTAGTGCAGGTGGTGACCGCCGGCCCACACGTAGGTGGCAATCAGCGCCCAGAAGTGGACGATGGACAGGCGATAGGAGTAAACCGGACGGTTGGCCTGCTTGGGAACGAAGTAGTACATCATGCCCAGGAAGCCGGCGGTCAGGAAGAAGCCCACGGCATTGTGACCGTACCACCACTGCATCATGGCATCGGTTACACCGGCGTAGGCAGAGTAGGATTTGAAAGCCGTCGCTGGCAGCGCAAGGTTGTTACCGATATGCAGAACGGCAACGGTCAGGATAAAGCCGCCATAGAACCAGTTGGCCACATAAATGTGCGGTGTGCTGCGCTTGGTGACGGTACCGAAGAAAACCAGAGCATAGGTTACCCAGACCAGGGCGATGGCAATATCAATTGGCCACTCAAGCTCGGCGTATTCCTTGGTGGAGGTCAAACCCATTGGCAGGGTGATAATGGCGGCAACCATAATGGCCTGCCAGCCCCAGAAGGTGAAGGCTGCCAGACTATCCGAGATCAGTCGTGCCTGGCAGGTGCGCTGCACAACATAATAAGAAGTAGCAAAGAGGGCTGAACCACCAAACCCGAAGATAACGAGGTTTGTGTGGAGGGGCCTGAGACGACCAAAGTGGGTCCAGGAAAAGTCGAGGTTCATTGATGGCCAGACAAGTTGGGATGCGATCAGCACACCCATGCCCATGCCAACAATGCCCCAGACCAACGTCATGATGGCAAACTGTCTTACCACCTTGTAGTTGTATGTCAGGTTAGCATTTACTGTGCTCATAGCCTTACCAATGGGTTTAGAGTGGGAAAATATGCGGGCGCAAGTATGGAGAAACCATTAGCGCTTTGCAATGACTCAGATCAACTCAGAATGCCCGTCAAATGCGCCAGAATCAGCAACCTGCAAGGGTGGCTTGGGTTTTCTTTTGGTTTGCAGGGAGCTTAGCAGTAAAGTCGGGCTTTTGTTGTTTACCGCCCCTAATAATAGGGGGGAATGCTCACAAGGTGAATTGGATGGAAGTTTATACTACCAAAGGCGGCAACCCTGGCACGGGGCCGGTTCTCATTCTCGCCCACGGTGCCGGAGCGCCAGCGGATTCTTCCTTTATGATCAAACTGTCTGAGTCGCTTGCGCATCAGGGAGTGACCACCATACGGTTCGAATTTCCCTACATGGCAAGGCGACGCGAGGATGGTAAAAAGCGCCCGCCCGATCGTCAGCCCAAGTTGCTGGATCACTACGAGCAGGTGATTGCAGAGGTCATGGTAGGGCCTTTATCTGATCGTCCACTGTTTATTGGTGGGAAGTCCATGGGCGGACGGATGGCAAGCCTGTTGGCTGCCGATCCCCGGCTGGAGGGGCGCTTCAAAGGCGTCGTGTGTTTCGGCTATCCCTTTCATCCACCGGGAAAAGTGGATCGTTGGCGAATCGATCACTTCCCGGAAGTCTGGTGTCCGGTGCTTGTTGTTCAGGGCACTCGTGATCTGTTTGGCAAGCCGAATGAAGTCAGTGAACGGGTAACTTCATTCAAGAGGCTGAAACTGAACTGGCTGGAGGGCGGAAATCATGACTTCCTGCCACTGGCGAAGCAGCCGGAAAGCCAGGAGGACCTTATCCAGCAGGCGGCTGAATCAGCGGCTTCCTTTATGGGGACGTACTAAAGTTCTATTAAGTGACTTCCGCGTCGATGATGGCGATCTGATTCCTGCCGGACGCTTTGGCCTGGTAGAGCGCGTCATCGGCGCGCTGGAAAAGCGTTTGCTGATGGTCGTCGGCGGCAAATACGGCGATTCCGGCACTCAGGGTGAGGGTGACGTCAGTGCCGTCACTGGTCCTGATTGACGTGTGTTGCATGTCATCCAGAATGTTCTGGCACACTCGGTGCGCGCCGTCGCGGCTTGTTCCCGGCAGGAGCAGTGCGAACTCCTCGCCTCCGAAACGGATGGCGATATCTCTCGGACGTTTGACGTGACGGCACAGAACGTCAGCTATGCGCTGCAGGCAGAGATCGCCAAAGCCGTGTCCCCAGGTGTCGTTGATGTTCTTGAAATGATCGGCGTCCACCAACGCCAGGGTCAGGGGCTGGCCGGTGCGTCTTGATTCCGCACACAACTCGGGCAACATGTTGTCGAGGTATCGCCGGTTATACAGTCCGGTCAAGGCATCGTTGAGGCTCATGGTCGCCAGTTTCCGGTTGGCTTTTTCCAGTTCCTTCATGGCGTTTCTCAGCTGTGCGGTCCTTTCATGGACCTTCAGTTCCAGTTGTGAACGGGCATTGTGCTCCACATCCAGGAGCTTCTGATTGAGTAGTCGCCAGCGCTGCACCATCGCATAATTAAGAAGGATAACCTGGGCCCCGATGGCGATCAGCATGAAAAACTCGCGGGCCAGGAAATCCGTGAGGTAACCAAATGCGGCCAGAGAGTAGATCAGAGTGCCGACCAGCATCACCGACCAGGCCAGCACGTACCAGAGTGCGGGAGCGTAGCCCTGACGCCATCTGAATATGCCAATGACAAACAGGCTGGAAATGACGGTCAACGCCAATAGGGTATTGAGCAGGATTGATTTGTTGTACGGCAGCAGGAATGTCATGGCCAGAAGCCCGGCTGACGCCCAGCCGAGGGCCGTTAATGTTGTCGCTGACAGGGTGCCGGACGAGATCTCCAGAAAAGAACGGCCGAAAAGGGTCATTGCCAGGGCGCAAAGGGCAATGAGTAACGGGATTGAGGTGTTGGCAAACCCGATGCTGTCGGGCCAGAAGTATTGATTGGCAAAACCGCCCATGGCGAACAGGAATATGCCCATGCTGGCCATGTAAAACGCGTTGTGAAAGTAATAAGCCGTACCCGAACTGATAAACAGAAGAAGATTGAACACAGCAAAGACCAACAAGGCGCCGTAAAACAGGCCGTGGGTCAGGGTAAGGTGATTGCTTCCAGCGATAAGGGCGTCCGGCGTCTCCAGCGACAGTGGCACATTGAGGGCGCCGCTGCTACGGATTCTGAGGGTAATCTCCTGTTTATCCCCGGGGCCCAGGGTGACGGGGAGGAGAAAATACCGGTAATCTATGCCCCGCGAGAGGAATGGGCGCTGGTCTCCGGTGACCAGCGTGGAGGAAGTCGACGTGCCGTCTTGCCAGAATGTGACATCATCCAGCAGGGGGTAGTTGAGTTTCAGATACCAGAATCCCCCTTGTTCGCTGGCATTGGTCAGGTGTAGGTGCACCCAGTACACAGAGTTGGTATGACTGAACACCAGGTCATGACCGGCGGCCTCTTGCCAGTCGAGGTTGGCTGGTAACTCATTCGGATTTTTTGCCTGGTGGGCCAGGTCGCCCGGGGCAGCCACGTGGAAGCACACATGGTCCATCAGCGTCGCACGTTGGCGATCCATGCTGGCATCGAGAGCCGGGCAGGGACTTCCCGGATGGGCACCCAGTGCGGGAGAAGCACCAACCAGTGCCAGAGCTGTCAGCGCGATAAAAATACGCAGGTAAAGCTGCATCAGTGGGTTCCTGCAGGGAAGTAGCCTGCAAGTGTAGCGGCAGCCCGTGATCTTCACTGTTAAACAGTTTCAAATTCTTGAGGATTTCCCTGACGGAAATCCCTGAAAGGTATTCCATGGAACACATGATCTTGTTTTGCCGCCCCGGTTTCGAAACAGAAGCGGGCCAGGAAATAACCGATGCGGCCGCCGCCAGGGGTGTCTTCGGCTATTTTGAACCTCGTGGCAAACACGGTTACTTGCTTTTCTTCCTGACGGGGTCAGAAGGGAGTGACGAATTGCTCCGCCGCCTGGACTTGGACGACCTGGTGTTTGTCAGGGACTGGTTTGTCGGGCTTGCCAGGATAGCCTTGCCGGCTGCAGATCGGGTTGGAGCCGTGATTCAAGGTCTGCAGGCGTTGCCGACCGGGTTTGCAAATTGCGCGAGGGTTGAAGTTCGGGTACCCGAAGACAACGCCGACCGAGATCTGGGAAATTTTGCCAGGAAATGGGTTGCCCCTTTATCCCGGGGGTTGCGTGGTGCCGGCTTGTTAAAGCCGGACCCAGGAGCCGACGCACCTGCAAGGCTGGAAATTCTCCTGCCGGAATTCGACAGTGTCTTGATCGGGATCAGCCCAGCCGGGAACCGCGCCCGTTATGTTGGTGGGATTCCCAGGCTGCGTTTGCCGGCCTCGGCGCCGAGTCGTTCAGCGCTCAAGCTTGAGGAAGCCTGGAAAGTCTTCCTTCCGCCAGAGCAGGCCCTGGATTATCTCGGGGGTGGCAAGCAGGCAGTGGATCTAGGGGCCGCTCCGGGTGGCTGGACCTGGCAGTTGGTGCGACAGGGTATGATAGTAGTGGCAGTGGATAATGGCCCAATGAACGCAGAGTTGATGGCGTCGGGGCAGGTTGAGCATGTTGAAGCGGATGGCTACTTCTGGAAACCACGTCGTGGTGTTGACTGGATGGTCTGTGACATTGTTGACCACCCTCGCCGCACGTCGCAGATGGCCGTGGACTGGCTGAAGAACGGCCTGTGCCGTTACAGCATTTTTAACCTGAAGCTGCCGATGAAGAAACGGTATGAAGAGTGGTTGATATGCAGGGGAATCATCGAAAGTGGGTTGGCGGAGGCGGAGATGACGTTTCGTCTCAGGGCGCGCCATCTCTACCACGATCGAGAAGAAATCACCTGCTTCATTGAGCGGTTGATGTAGATGCTTGCAGTTGGTCAGCTCTGATAGAGCACCGTGATGGCTTCGTCCTGGTCCATCATGGGGATCAGTTCGGCCATCAATTCTTTCCGTTCTTTGGAGCGGTACCAATGGTCCCAGTCCATTTCTGAGCGCCAGTTGGACAGCGTCAGGCGATGGTTGGGGTCGCGGGCATCCACCAGGGTTTCACCGGATATGAACCCGGGGGCACTGACAGCTTGTTGCAGAACCTTGCGGGCCCGCACCTCATAGGCGGACTCAAGTGTCTCGGCGATATGACGTTCAATCAACACGCGGATCATAGCTTACCTCGTAACATTTTGACTGTTATAAACAATAATTTAGCATGTAATCTCAGAAACACATGAAATTAACCAACGGAGAAGCGGCTTTGGACGAGATAACGTTTGACGGAGAGCTGGACGCCCGGGGGCTGTATTGTCCAGAGCCGGTGATGCTGCTGCATAACCGGATTACCGAGGTGCCAGTGGGCGGTATCCTGAAGGTGGTGGCTACCGACCCCTCAACGACTCGGGACATTCCCCGCTTCTGTCAGTTCCTTGAGCACCAACTGGTTCACAGTGAGGAGTCCGGGGAAGAATTTCTCTTTTTTATACGTCGAGGGAGTTGAGGTGGGCCAGAAACTGGTCCCTGTCCATTTCGCCGAGAACCCTCGCGCCTGATAGCTCACGTCCATTGCTGTCGTAGAACAGGATGGCGGGTGGTCCGAACAGTCCCAGTTCTTCCAGCAAAGCCTGCTGGGCAGGCGTGTTGTCAGTCATGTCGATCTGCAGGAGGTGATGAGATTTCAGGGCCTCCACCACGGTTGGATCGGAAAACACGTTACGTTCCATGACCTTGCATGAGATGCACCAGTCCGCATAGAAGTCCAGCATGGCCGGTTTCCCCTGTTGGCGGGCCTTCATCAGCAGTCCTCGGATTTCTTCGGGTGTTTCCACCCGGGTGAAACCTGCATGCTCCTGTAAGGGCTGTTTTCCAGGAGTTGTGGTTGTTGCGGTGTAGGGTGCCAGTGGATTCAGGGGGTCCTGAGCACCGCCGACGGCGCCAGCCAATAACGCCAGAGCATAGGCGAACATGACCAGCCCCAGGCCCTTGCGGGTTCTTTCCCAGCCGGCCCTGGCTGCGTCAAATGCACCGAGCTGAACACCGCTAATGGCAACGAGCAGGCCCCACAAAGTAAGTGCCACCCACGCAGGCACCAATCGCTCGATCAGCCAGATGGCGACAGCCAGTAGCATCACCCCGTAGAAGGCTTTCACCACGTTCATCCAGGGGCCAGTGGATGGCAACAGCTTGCGGCCGCCGACGGCGACCAGAATCAGGGGAGTGCCCATGCCCAGGCCCAGGGAGAACAAGGCAATGCCGCCGATAAATGCATCCTGGGTGGTGCTGATGTACAACAGGCTTCCCGCCAGAGGGGCGGATACGCAGGGAGAGACTATCAGTGCTGAAATCGCGCCAATACCGAAAATGCTGAAAACGCGGGTACCGGTCAGTTGATGACTGGCGTGGTTCAATGGTTCCCGGATGAACCGGGGCAGCTGGATTTCAAACAGATTGAACATTGATAGTGCAAACACTATGAACAGCGTTGCGAACGCGCCGAGCACCCAGGGGGACTGCAGGTGAGTCTGAATATTGAAACTGGCACCAAGTAAGCCGGTAATAACACCTGCAGCGGCGTAAGTCAGCGCCATGCCCAGCACATAGCTGGAGGACAGCATAAGGGCATGAGCCGTTGTCTGGGTATTGCGGCTGGACACCAGTGACGAAATGATGGGGACCATTGGTAACACGCAGGGGGTGAATGTCAGGCCCAGGCCCAGCAACAGGAAAACCGCGGCAATGACGAGGGTCGATTGCTCCGAGAGAAATCCAGCCAGCCCTGTCGCTGAATCGGTGTTGACGTCAACAGTGGTGCTGGAGCCCCCGGTGCCGTCAGCTGTGGTGGTGGAGGCAGCTGCGCCTGCTTCGTTGGTGGAATCATCAGTACCGCTGCCGGCGTAATAAAGAACATCCCGGGTCTGAGGCGGATAACACAGTCCGGCTTCGGCACAACCCTGATAGGTGACCTGTAGTTCGGCTTCCTGCATTCCTTCGGGTAGGGATACCGGAACCTGCGCTTCCACCGGTTCGTAAAATACGGTCACCTCGCCGAAATACTCATCTTCGGTCGTGGTGCCCTGGAGCGAGAATCGAGGTTCGCCAACGGTAACCCCGTCAGTCACCGATTCAACCGAAACCCGGCTCTTGTAGAGGTAGTGTCCCGGCGCCACATCCCAGGTCAGCACCACCCCGTTATTTTCGGTGATGTAATTAAAAGGGAGCGCCTCATCAACGGGCAGGAAGTCGCCATTGTTTCCAAACAGTGTATTACCCGAGTTTCCAATTCCCCAGGATGCCGCGGAAAGTAGTAGAAGAAACAGGGTCATAGCAGTTCGGCCGACCAGAGTGTCCATGGTAAGGCGTTCTGAAAATGGAGCAGGCTCAGTCATAGGGGGGTCAGTTCCTGGATCGGCGTGTTCTTGAATGTCGCTGGCGGAGGATTATACCCCTTTGAGCAGCGGACCATCGGTTGCAATAGACAAACATAGCACCCTAAAGTTCCCTCTGGCATTGCGGGGTTTAAAGTCGCACAATAGCGACCCAATGAATCACAATCCAGACGATCTTATCATGCTGTTCAATGACCTGTTCCGGGAAAGCTACCGGACGGTCCTGATCAGGGGCAATGATGAGCCCGAATACCTGCCTGCTGCTGAGGCAGGTAGCGTTGCACAGATTATTTTTGCTCATGGCTATTATGCAAGCGCCCTGCATGAAATCAGCCACTGGTGCATTGCCGGGTCACATCGCCGGACCCTGAGGGACTATGGTTACTGGTACTGTCCTGACGGCCGTTCCGCGAGCCAGCAGCTGGCATTTGAGCAGGTAGAGGTTAAGCCTCAGGCACTTGAATGGCTTTTTTCCGCGGCTGCGGGCGCCCGCTTTCATATCAGTGTGGACAACCTCTCCGGAGACGGAGCAGCCGATGAAGACGGCTTTCGCCGCAAGGTAAGGGCGCAGGCCAATCGTTACCTGGAGTGTGGGATGCCGGCACGTGCCCGGGCATTCTTTGATACGCTCAGGTCATTCTATGGAACCGGGGAAACGTTTGAACGAGCCTGGCATGAAGAGTCCCGGCGCATACTCCCGACGGATTCCAAAACAGACACAGAGGTAGACTGAATACATATGACATCTGACTCAAGCGAAACCGGCAAGACGCTGTTCAAGGATCTCAACCTCGATCAGCGTCTGCTGGACGCCATCACCGACATTGGTTTCGAGCATTGCACGCCGATCCAGGCTGAGACCCTGCCGTTCACACTGGTTTGCCAGGACCTGATAGGTCAGGCACAGACCGGTACCGGTAAAACTGCAGCCTTCCTGATCACGGCTATCCAGAGCCTGCTGGAAACACCGGTTCCTGAAAAAGACCGATTTGCGTCCGAACCCCGCGTATTGGCGTTGGCGCCGACCCGGGAACTGGCCATGCAGATTGCCAAGGATGCCGAGCAGCTCTGCGGTTACACCGGCCATAACGTAGTGACCGTGGTCGGTGGCATGAACTACGACAAGCAGCGCGATCAATTGCAGAACGAGATTGTTGATATTCTGGTTGCGACCCCCGGGCGATTAATTGATTTCCTGGGTTCTCAGGACGTGTTCCTGGATCAGCTTGATATCCTGATTCTGGATGAAGCGGACCGTATGCTGGACATGGGCTTTATCCCCGACGTCAAGCGTATCATTCGCAAGTGTACCCCGAAGGAAGACCGGCAGACCCTGCTGTTCAGTGCCACATTTAACCAGGATGTACTGAATCTGGCTTCCATGTGGACGCGCAATGCCGAGTTTGTGGAAATCGAGCCGGAGCAGAAAACCGCGGAGCGGGTCGAGCAGACGGTTTACCTCGTGGGAGAGGACGAAAAGCTGCCGGTGCTGGTGAATTACCTGAAGCGACCGGATGTTGAAAAGGCGATTGTCTTTGCCAATCGGCGGGACCAGTGCCGGGATCTGGACGAGGATCTCCGCAATCAGGGCGTGAAAGTTGCTCTGATGTCGGGGGAAATCGCACAGAATAAGCGCCTGAAGACCCTTGACCAATTCAAGAAGGGCACCATTCAGGTTCTGGTGGCAACGGACGTTGCCGGTCGGGGAATTCACGTTAACGGCGTCACCCACGTTTTCAACTACAATCTTCCCGAGAATGCCGAAGATTATGTGCACCGTATCGGCCGTACCGGTCGTGCCGGTAAAACCGGCGTGTCGGTGAGCTTTGCCAGTGAAGACGATGCCTTCTCGCTGCCGGCCATTGAGACCTACATCAGCCAGAAGCTCAAAACCACCGTGCCGGATGAAGAGTTGATGGCACCCATGTCCAATGCGCCAATCACCAGAAAGCGTGGCGGACGCCGACCCCAGGGAAGCCGGGGGCAGGGTGGTCGTAGCCAGGGTGGGCGTCCCCAGCGACAGCGCAGGAACTAACGAGGCCGGAAGATCAGACCATGTTAATCGTAGCGGATGAAAACATTCCCCTGGTGGACTCGTTTTTCGGGGATATTGGCAATATTCGCCGGGTGTCGGGGCGCAGTATGTCGCCCGAGGACGTCAATGACGCTGATATCCTGCTGGTGCGCTCGGTCACCAGGGTCAATGAGGCGTTACTGAAAGACAGTCGGGTTCGCTACGTTGGCACATCAACCATCGGCACCGATCACGTCGACCTGGCCTGGCTGAAATCCCGGGGGATTGCGTTTTCAGCGGCTCCTGGCTGCAACGCCAACAGCGTAGCGGAATATGTACTGTCTGTGCTGTCACTGTACGCCGAAAAGCAGGGCGTGGATGATTGGGAAACTCTGAGTGTTGGCATCGTAGGTGCCGGTAATGTGGGCAGTGAGTTGGCGCGCAAGCTGGATAAGCTGGGTTTCACTATCCGCGTGTGTGATCCGCCTCGCGCCGAACAGGAGGAAAACGGGGAGCAGGTTTTCTGCACTCTGGATGAGGCGTTGGAGTGTGACGTTATTACGCTGCACACGCCGCTCACCAAAGAATCCCCGCATGCGACATTCCACATGATTGACAAGGCCAGGCTTGACCAGCTTACCGCCGGTCAATTACTGATTAATACCAGCCGCGGCGAGGTCATCGACTCGGTTGCGCTGCAAGAGCGCCTGGATTGCCCGAATGCGCCGACCGTGGTGCTGGATGTGTGGGAGCAGGAGCCACGGATTAACCCGCAACTGGTTGGTCAAGTTTGGCTGGCGACCCCTCATATTGCGGGTTACAGCCTGGAAGGCAAGGTTCAGGGCACTGAAATGATTTATCTGTCACTGTGTCGGTTTCTTGGCCTGCCAGTACGCAAAAAAGCGGGTCAGTATCTGCCGGAACCAGCGTTGAGCAAACTGTCGTTTACCAGTGCGGCGGAAGAGATGGGGGCTGGTAACATTGCCATGCGTTCCTGTTACGATCCTCGCAGGGACGATGCGCGCCTGAGACTTACCATGGAGCTGCCGGCGGAAGAGCGGGCCAGTGCTTTTGACCGGCTGCGTAAGAACTATCCGGTGCGACGAGAATTTTCCAGTGTGAAAATTCAGCTCAAGGGCACCAGCAAATCCCTGCAGGACACGTTCCGTGCCCTGGGGTTCAAGCTCAAAATCTGATTAGAGGTTTGCCTTCTGCAGGGCTTCGATACGGCTCTCAAGTGGCGGGTGCGTCATAAACAGGGCACTGAGACCCGCCCGGGCACCCCGGTTGATACCAAACGCCTGCAGTGAATCCGGCATCTGGTCCGGTACCTCGCTTTCCTGTTTCAATCTTGCCAGGGCGCTGATCATGGCGCTGCGACCGGCGAGTTGTGCGCCGGCAATGTCGGCACGGAATTCCCTGCGACGAGAGAACCAGAACACGATAGTGCTGGCCAGAATGCCGAGGACAATTTCCGCCACGATACTGACCACAAAAAAGCCGATACCGTGGCCGCTTTCATTCTTGAACACGACCCGGTCGACGAATGAGCCAATCACCCGCGAAGCAAAAATCACAAAAGTGTTCACCACACCCTGAATCAGTGCCAGCGTCACCATGTCACCATTGGCTACGTGGCCAATCTCGTGGCCGAGCACGGCGCGGATTTCGTCCTTGTTAAAACGATGAAGCAGGCCTTCACTAACGGCGACCAGTGAATTGTTCTTGTTCCAGCCAGTGGCAAATGCATTGGACTGGGAGGCAGGGAAGATAGCGACTTCAGGCATTCCTATGCCGGCGTTCTTCGCCAGCTCCGCCACAGTATCGACAAGCCAGCGCTCCGCCGGAGTCCGGGGAGCGTCAATCACTTTGGCCTTGGTGCTCCATTTAGCCATGGGCTTGGAGATTAACAGGGACACAATGGCACCGGCAAAGCCGAATACGGCCGCGAAAGCCAACAACGATCCGTATTGAATACCGTTCTGGGCCAGATAGCTGTCTACGCCAAGCAGGCGCAGGGTGATACTGGCAACAATGATGACCGCCAGGTTGGTGGCGAGAAATAACAGTATGCGCATATTCGGTTCCCTGGTTATTTCGTAATCCGCAAACGCGACAGGTTGCTGATGGTTTATATGTGGGTTGCGGGCCCGGGTTCAATGGGGTTACGCGGTTTTAATGATCCGCTGTTGTCGCGGAAGTTCCACCAAAAAAAACGCCCTGCATTACCCGGCTGATCGTCGCCGAGCTACCGTTGCGCAAAGCATTGCGGATTAGGTGGACGTGGGTCGAAAGATCCTGTTTGACCGACTCGGGCAGTCCATCCTTGTTCTTGGGAGCCAACACCTCGAGGTTTTTCAGTAGCTCAGCGCTGGCGGGAGTGCTCAGGCGGACAAAGGCTTTCTGGGTGAGTACGGCCTGGTCCAGCGCTTCCTGACGGATGGTATCCACATAGCGCAGCAGACCTTCCTCTTCGAGCCAGAGTAGGGCGCCAAAGCAAGCCATGTGGCGTTTGCTGTGCAGACCGAATTCGTCTGGTTCGTCCGGACCGGCGATATCTTCCACGAACAGGTTGGTGCGCCTCGGAAAAGCACCATAAAGCTGAACCAGGGCAATGGCGGTATCTTTGTAGAATTCCTCTATGTGTATGTCAGCCATAAGCCGCACCAACTACTGCTGATACGTGGAGAGAAAGTGCGCCAGGCGCTTCATGGAATCCTCCAGGGTATCAACCCGTGGCAGGAAAACCACTCGCAAGTGCTGTTTGTCATCAATGTTGAAAGCGGAACCCTGTACCAGCAGGATCCGTTCCTGCAACAGCAGGTCAAGCACCAGCTTCTCATCATTCATGATCGGGAAGCGCTTGGGGTCCAGTTTCGGGAACAGGTAGAGCGCACCTTTAGGTTTCACGCAGCTGACGCCTGGAATGTCATTGAGCAGCTGCCAGGCGGTTTCGCGCTGCTCATACAGACGTCCGCCCGGAGCCACCAGGTCATTGATGGACTGATAACCACCGAGAGCCGTCTGAATGGCGAGCTGGGCCGGCACGTTGGCGCACAGCCGCATGTTGGACAGCATCTCGATGCCTTCGACGAGATCCCGGGCACGATGCTTGGCGCCACTGACGATCATCCAGCCTGAGCGATAACCGGCGGCCCGGTAATTTTTTGACAGGCCGTTATAGGTGAAGAAGAGGACGTCATCGGCCAGCGAAGCCGTGGACACGTGCTCCGTCCCGTCGTAAAGGATCTTGTCGTAGATCTCATCGGAAAGAATGATGAGGTTATGCTGGCGGGCCAGTTCAATGACTTGTTCCAGCAGCTCGCGGGAATACACCGCTCCCGTCGGGTTGTTGGGATTGATCAGGACGATGGCGCGGGTCCGGGTGGTGATTTTCTTCCGAATATCATCGATATCCGGGAACCAATCCTGCTTCTCGTCGCAGTGATAGTGCACGGGCTTGCCGCTGGAGAGCGTGACTGCGGCTGTCCAGAGCGGGTAATCCGGCGCGGGAATCAGCACTTCGTCTCCGGTGTTCAGCATGGCCTGCATTGACATGACGATCAGTTCGCTGACGCCATTGCCCAGGAAAATATCGTCAATATCGACTTTATCGATGCCTCGTTGCTGGCAGTAGTGCATAACTGCCTTGCGGGCGGAGAACAGTCCTTTGGATTCTACGTAACCTTGGGCCAGTGGCATGTTGTAGATGACGTCCTGCTGGATCTCCTCGGGGATGTCGAGTTCAAAGGCGGCTGGATTACCAATGTTCAGTTTCAGAACCCGATGCCCCTCTTCTTCAAGGCGACGCGCCTCGCGCAGAACCACGCCACGTATTTCATAACACACGTTATCCAGCTTGGCGGACTTATAGTAATTCTGCATAGGACCCGGGCTTCCTTAACCTTGTATCAGTGATCAGTAAATCAAAATGACAAGCCTGTATTCTAGCGGAGCATGGCCGCCCGGCAACAGGCCAATTGTGATGAATTGTGGCTTAATCATGGAGATTTATGGCGACAAGTTCATCCCGTCTGTAGTTTTGGTCGGCAAACGAGACAATGCTTGCTGGATATTGTATTGTGCGCAACATAATTGAGCGAAATATAAGGGGAGAGAGATGGCCGACAGCATTTACGATTTCAAGGTTCATGATATCAAGGGCAATGAGCACGACATGGCAGAGTACAAGGGCAAGGTTTTGCTTATTGTGAATACGGCCAGCAAGTGCGGGTTCACGCCCCAGTTTGAGGGCCTCCAGGGTCTGTATAGTGAGTTGGGTGAAAAAGGACTGGCGGTACTGGGCTTTCCATGTAATCAGTTCATGAATCAGGACCCGGCGGATGAAGACACGATCAGCCAGTTCTGCAGTCTGAATTATGGCGTTGATTTCCCCATGTTTGCCAAGATCGACGTCAACGGCTCAGAGGCTCACCCGCTTTATCGTTTCCTCAAGAAGGAGGCCACCGGTGTGATGGGGTCAGAAAAGGTAAAGTGGAACTTTACCAAATTCCTGGTTAACCGGGAGGGCAAGGTGATTCGCCGATACCCACCCACCACCAAGCCCGAAGCGATCCGTGCCGATATTGAGAAGTTGCTCTGAGCGATGGACAGCACGGACGATATCCTTGGCCTGGATAACCAGCTTTGCTTTGCACTGTATGCTGCGAACCGGGCGGTAACGGCTCGCTACAGGCCTCTGCTGACTGAGCTGGGATTGACCTACCCGCAGTACCTGGTGATGTTGGTGTTATGGGAGGCAGCGGCTGCCGGCGAGGCTGTACGTGTGTCCGGTCTGGGGGAGCGCCTCAGGCTCGATTCGGGCACACTCACCCCGCTGTTAAAGCGCCTTGAAGAGCGGGGACTGGTCCGTCGTCAACGAAGTGTCGAGGATGAGCGAGTAGTGACTGTTGCCGTTACGGCTGCCGGTCTTGCGATGCGAGAGCAGGCGAGGTCGATTCCTGGCCGTCTTTTGTGCAGTACCGGTGTGGACAGTGAGCGCCTGATGGCGCTCCGGGATGAGCTCAGGTCGGTTCTTGCCCAGTTAGAGAGTCATCAGGCGCCCAACGATCGATAGCGGTTTTCAGGTCGTTACGGTTATAGGGCTTGGTGATGTAGTCATTCATGCCGGAGGCCAGGCAGTTCTCCCGGTCGCCCTGCATGACATTAGCGGTTACCGCGATCACTGGTAATGTTTGCCACTTTGGATTCTCCCGAATTATCCGGGTTGCCTCGTAACCATCCATGACCGGCATCTGGCAGTCCATCAACACAATGTCGTAGTGCTTTTCATTGAGGGCTTCCAGCGCCAGTTTGCCATTGTTGGCAAGGTCCACGGAGTGGCCCAGTTTTTTCAGCAGGCTGCTGGCCACCAGCTGATTAACCTGATTATCTTCCACTAAAAGAACGTTCAGGCTTGCAACCGGTGTGGTCGTGTCGACGGTGGGTGCGGGCTCTGCCGGCTGTTGAGCACTTTGTGCGTAGACCGGGAGGGGAAGCGTGACGGTGAAGTGAGTGCCCTGGCCAATTTCCGAGTCGACCAGTATCTGGCCGTGCATCTGTTCCACCAGTTGGCGGCACAGCGCCAATCCGAGCCCGGTTCCGCCATACAGGCGCGTGGTGTCGGTATCCGCTTGTGAGAAGGGGGAGAAAATCCGGTGCAGACCTTCTTTTGACATACCGATGCCGGTGTCCATCACATCAATTCGAAGATTGCCGCCGAAGCGAGCCGCATGGATCCGGACACTGCCTTCCTCGGTAAACTTGATGGCATTGCTCAGTAGGTTGTTGAGCACCTGACGGGTACGGGTCGGATCACCCAGGAACATGTCCGGCAGTTCCGGATCAATGTCCATATGTAGCTCAATTTTCTTGGTGTTAGCCTGTTGGGCGTGAAGGGCGGCACATTCCTGGATCAGGTTTTTAACACTGAACGGAATATTCTCCAGGCTCAGTTTTCCGGCCTCGACCTTGGAAATGTCGAGAATATCATTCAACAGCCCAAGCAGACTCTGCCCTGCGGTAAAGGCGATCTCCAGGCGATTGCGTTGCTCCGGATCGAGGTTGTCTTCCAGCGCAAGGCCCAGCATCCCCAGCACGCCATTGAGTGGCGTACGTATCTCATGACTCATACTGGCCAGAAAATTGGCTCGTGATCTCGCCCGGCGAACGGCATCTTCTTTGGCCTTGACCAGAGCCCTGTTGCCTCGCTGAAGTGCGGCGTTTTTCTGGGATATCTCCCGTGTACGGTCATCGACTTCCTGTTCCAGCTGTGTGGAATAGTTTTTCATGGAGCTTTCAGCCTGACGAAGCTGTGCCAGGGTGGTGTCAATGGTGCTCAGGTGCTGATTGATGATGCCGACCATGGCGCCAATTTCATCTTCCTGGTGATTGACCGGGATTGGCAGGCGTACCTTTTCCGGTGATTCGACCTGCACGCGACTGAGTGCATTGATAACGTTCATCATCGGGCGAGTGAGGATGAAATAGAAAATGCCCAAAAGTGCACACGAGAGGATCAAGCTCTTGAAGAAACCGCTTACCAGCGTATAGGTGGCTCGCTGGAGGAACAGTAACCCGTAATGGTAGGTGTCTATGGTGACGTTCAGAGTACCTAACGGAAGATCTTCCAGTTGCTTGACTTTCAGCTGGTCGCTGAAGGTACGGTTTGCTCCGAACAGGGCATCGCTGATCCACCGATAGGGGGATGTAGGGCTGCTTTCACTGGCAGCGGCCATGGTATGGCCATCATTGTCAACAATCCTGGCATCAATGGTGGCCGGGTGCCGAAGCAAGCCATCGAGCAGCTCTTCTGCCAGCCGGACGTCGATGTTGTAGGCGATCTGTGACGCAGGGCTGTGGCTGATTTCGATAAGCGCACGCACTTCCTTTTCCATGGACTCGCGGGCACCGAAAAAGTCCAGGGTTACCTGAACCATATTCAGAACTAGTCCAAGGGCCATGGCCAGCAGTACTGTGTCGCGGGTCAGGCGAAAGGAAAGGCGTTTTCGGAATAGCCTGGTCACCAGTGGTCACAATCCTTGTCAGGAGGGCTTGTCAGAACAGGCTGACAAGCATCGGGTTAATCATCATAATCCGCTTTTTTCTTCCATTCATCATCGTGGAGAAACGTATCCCACTCTTTGTCCAGTTTCGACTGCCCCTCCTGCGAACTGGAGCGTGTGTCGCTTTCTGGCCCCATGGCTTCCAGTTCCTTGATGCGGGTGCGGAAACTTTTTACGGCTTTCATCGCTAACGGGTTATCCCGGGATTTGCCCATTTCCGTACTGGCAAGGTGGTAGGCGTGGATAGCTTTTCGAATCTCATTCTGTCGCACATAGTCCCTTGCCTGAAACACATGGAGGTCAGCGTGGGTCTTGTGGACCAGGAAAAGCACGTATTTCAGGTTTTTCTTGGCAGTTGAATTGTCGAGTTTTCCGGCCTTGTGCATGCCTTCAATCATTTTGAACAGGCTTTGCAGCAACTCTTTGACATAATTGGATTTTTCCGGAGAGTCGATTTTCACTGGCGACCGGTTGTCATTGTTCTCCAGCACTGAGCTTTTCAGTTGCCGAGTCTCTTCCAGCCACTGTTTAACCGGGAGGGGGGATTTCAGGGCGCTCAGTTGCTGACAGGCTTCTTCCATGCTTTTGATCAGCAGAAGCTTGAGTTCCGACGTGAGGTATTGGCCAGGGATTTCATCGAGCAGCCGTTGAGCGCGTTTGTACTGATCTTCCTGGGACGTCATTCGCCGTGCCCGTTCAATACGGGCACGCTCTCGCATCTGGCTGCCGACGATAAGGAGAATAGAGACGGTAACGATGGCGGCAAGTATCAGGACAATCGTAGTGGTGTTCATGTTGGCTGCAACGACTCCGGTTTCGGGCCAGGGGGCGGTGTATTCTGGCCATAAAAATCACAATGATTCAGCAAGTACCCGAAAGACTAGCAGAAAACCTGCATTGATTCCGTTTTGAAATGTGAATGTGCGCTCTATTCTATTTATTTCGTGAATCCTATGAATGATGTACATTGTCGGTATGAATGTTTGCGGCGCCGTGCCAATGGTATCGCCCTATCAGGAGTGTTGAATGGATATTTCCCGGGTCGACCTGAACCTTCTTGTGTATCTCGATGTACTCCTCAGGGAGCGGAATGTGACGAAAGCCGCTAACCACCTGGGGATTACGCAGCCGGCCATGAGCAACGGCCTGCGTCGATTGCGGGACGTGTTCGGAGATCCTCTGCTGGTGCGCACCAGTGAAGGCATGACGGCTACCGAACGTGCCCGGGAGTTGCAGCCTCTGGTGCGCGGCATTCTCTCTGATATCGAGCAGGCGGTGCAGGAGAAAACGCCGTTCTCGGCGATGGACAGTCAGCGGGTGTTCCGCATCATGGCCAGTGATTACGCAGAGTCCTGCCTGATGCCGCGGGTGTTGCGACGCATTCGTCAGGAAGCGCCCCATGTGACCCTGGATGTGCTGACCCCCAGTGATGTCAGTTTTCTGGATGTCGAGCAGGGTCGCCTGGATATGGCCATTAATCGTTTTGACAAGATTCCGCAGTCGTTCCACCAGAAAACCCTCTGGATCGAATATTTTGCCTGCCTGATGAACGCCCGGAATCCAATTCTCAGGGAGCCTTTCACCCTGGATACCTATCTGGATGCCAGTCATATCTGGGTGAGCAAAACCGGTTTCGGGGTAGGTGTTGGCGTCAATCCCAAGGACGTCCAGAGATTGGGCTGGGTGGATGAAGCCTTATCGAGGATGGGGCGTAAGCGGCAGATTTCTGTTTTTACTCGGCATTATCAGGTCGCTATGTTGTTGGCGGAGCAGCACGATCTTGTCGCTACGCTGCCAACGCGAGCGGCCTGGTTGCAGAAGGATAATCCCAACCTGGTGGTCAAGGTGCCACCGTTCGAGATTCCGCCGTTTGAGTTGAAGATGGCGTGGAGCCCGTTGTTACAGCACAACGCAGACCATCAATGGTTGAGAAAGCTGATCGCCGAAGTGGCGGAGGAAGTGGATGCGGAATTTGCACCGTTTGGTGCACAGTTCGAGTCTGCGGAGATTCCACAGGTATACCATTCAGAGCGGTAGTTCCCTCAACTCCAGAGAGCTGCGACTGACATCCCACATACGTTGGAAAGCCTCCCCGAGCAGCTTGCCCCTTCCGCCATCGGCGAAGTTGGCAAAGCCTTCGGGGTTGTTGAAGCTGTGGCGGTATACAACCCCTTCCCGGTCGGCCAGCAGGAACGGTTGGTCTTCGACAGGATAGTCATTATTAACCAATCGCAGTTCTATTCGGCTCGGTAAGCGCCTCATCAATTCCACGATTTGGTGCCGCCGTTTGACCAGTGGTTTGTCGTCGTGGATCAGCAGACGGACTTCACTGAGACGGTGGCGGCGGGCAAGGGCGGACAACAGTTCGCGAAATTGATGACGGTCGTAGAGATCGTGCTCCAGCTGTCGATCGTACAGCCAGAGCCGCTGTGTGGCCTGGCCGGTGATGGAATCCAACAGGCTGATCAAGTTGGTGTCGGATTCGAACAGCCAGCTTTCCCGGTCCTTGCCCAGAATCATTGGATATTCCCGGTGGGCCACCGGTGTCACCAGCGCCGGTGACAGGCAGCGCATATCCACGTGTGGAATGCCGGCATCGTCATAGAAATCGGAGTACACATGAAAACCAGAGCGCTGGTAAAAGGGAATGGCATGCTCCTGGGCGGATAGTTTCAGTTCTCCAAACCGGGAAGCCTCGGTGATCAGGTGGTGCAACAGTGCCTTGCCCACGCCCTTGCCTCGAAATTCCGGCAATACGGCCATGCGGCCTATATGGGCCGTTTCTTCGAGAGTGGAAAAGAGTCGGGCAACGCCGGCGGGTTCGTTGTCTTCGGTTATTGCCAGGTAGTGATCTGCAATATCGTCGGTGTCATCCCACTCCAGCTCGGGAGGGACGTTCTGTTCTTCAATAAATACGCGCTGCCGTATGTCGCGGATGGACCCTGGCGCCAATTGCCAGCTATATTTGCGGATTCGAATTCTGGTCATTCGAAATAAACGGATCCCTGGTTGTACAAGTTGCTGAGCAGGCCGCAGATGGCTTCGTCATCGACCTGGGCCATCAATGCCTCCATATCGATACGGGCACCGGCACAAAGCAGCGGAGCCAACGGGCTGGCGTCGCCTTTCAGCAGGTATTGCTCACCGTCGACGAACAGTGCGGTCTCTTCCCCAATATAATGATAGGCAAAACGGGAGCCTTCATTCCAGCGTAATTGCGCGCCTTCGAGCACCAGTTCCCTGAAAACCTCTGGCGCAATGGGCTCATCCGAAGGTACGACGATATCCATACTCTTGGGTGCCGTTGCATACTGGCCAAACCACAGGGAGAGTTGGCGACGGTTTGTCAGTTTCTCGCGAATAACGCTCTCGAGACGATCAATAACCTCGGGGGCAATGGTGCCCGGGTTGCTCTGAATCTTGAGGCCGGGATCGTTTAGGTGATCGGAGGCATCGGACTGGCTACAGAGGAAATCCGTAAAGCCGGTCAGGACGTCATCAATGGTTGGCGCGCGAAAGCCTATGGACAGGGTGATGCAGTCGTCCTCGGCAACGCCGTGATGACCAATACCCGGTGGCAGATAGAGCATATCGCCCGGAGCCAGGGTAACGGTTTCTTCACCGTCCCAGCTGCTGAGGATGCGCAGCGGGGTGCCTTCCACCCGGGGCGAGGTGTGATCGCAGTGACCACCAAAGGTCCAGCGCCGATGCCCCTGGGCCTGGAGCAGGAATACGTCGTATTGATCGTAGTGTGGGCCTACGCTGCCGCCTTTCGGCGCGTAACTGGCCATGATGTCATCCAGTCGCCAGTTGGGGACAAAGCGAAAGTGTTCCAGTAGATCAGCAACGTCCGGTACCCAGTGGTCCAGCCCCTGTACCAACAGGGTCCAGTCCTGGTCGGGCAGGGTACTGAAACGGTCGGGGCTGAATGGTCCGTTGTGCAGTTGCCAAGGGTGATCATCGCCATTCTCGATAACGATCCGGGATTCTACGCCTTCCTCGCAGGCCAGGCCGGCCAACTCATCGGCGGACACCGGGCACTGAAATCCGGGAAATGCCTGACGGATCACCAGGGGTTTCTTTTGCCAGTAATCCCTGAGAAAGTCTGCCGCTGAGATGCCGCCAAGCATGTCCATAGTTCGGTATCCTGCTTTCAGATGTTCTGTGCCTGATCGATGGCGTTGCCGATGTAGGTACCCGGGGTCAGCGCCATCAGCTCGGTTTTCGCGGTGTCCGGGATATCGAGGGTCTCGACAAAGTTCTTGATAACCTCTGGGGTCATCGCCTTACCGCGGGTCAGCGCCTTGAGTTTCTCATAGGGCTTCTCGATATTGTAGCGGCGCATCACGGTCTGGATGGGTTCCGCCAACACTTCCCAGGCGTGGTCCAGATCCTCGTCCAGTCGCGTTGGGTTGATCTCCAGCTTGCCCAGACCTTTCAGGGTGGCTTCATAGGCGATGAGGCTGTGGGCGAAGCCGACGCCGAGATTGCGAAGCACGGTGGAGTCGGTCAGATCCCGCTGCCAGCGTGAAATCGGCAGCTTGGCCGAAAGGTGGCTGAACAGGGCGTTGGCGATGCCCAGGTTGCCTTCCGAGTTCTCGAAATCAATGGGGTTAACCTTGTGCGGCATGGTGGATGAGCCCACTTCGCCTTCCACGGTTTTCTGCTTGAAGTAGCCGAGTGAAATGTAGCCCCAGATGTCCCGGTCCAGATCAATCAGGATGGTGTTGAAGCGGGCAATGGCGTCGTACAGCTCGGCAATGTAGTCGTGGGGCTCGATTTGCGTGGTGTACGGATTCCAGTCGAGACCGAGGTTTTCGATGAAGTCTTTGGCGTTCTGGGCCCAGTCGATAGCGGGGTAGGCAGAGATATGCGCATTGTAGTTACCGACGGCGCCATTGATCTTGCCCAGCAATTCAGTCGCGCGGATCTGTTTGACCTGACGGCGCAGGCGGTAAACCACATTGGCCAGCTCCTTGCCCACCGTGGTCGGAGACGCAGTCTGCCCGTGGGTGCGTGAGAGCATTGGCTGCTCGGCGTGGTCATGGGCTAACTGTGCCAGCTTGTCCACAACCCGGTCCATGGTGGGCAGCAGGCCGCGATCCAGGCCTTCCCTCAGCATCAGCGCGTGGGACAGGTTGTTGATGTCCTCGGAGGTACAGGCGAAATGTACGAATTCGGTGACCGCGTGCAGCTCAGGAACCTCGGCGATCTTTTCCTTGATGAAGTACTCGACTGCTTTAACGTCGTGGTTGGTGGTGCGTTCGATGTCCTTGATGCGTTCGGCGTCCGACAGGCTGAATTCCCGCACCATCTGGTCCAGGAATGCATTGGCTTCGGGAGAGAAGGTGGGGACTTCCAGCACTTCGGGGTGGGCGGCCAGTTTTTGCAACCAGCGGATTTCGACGGTCACCCGGTTCCGAATCAGGCCGTATTCACTGAAAATATCGCGGAAGACGCTGACTTTACTGCCATAACGTCCGTCGACCGGGGAAATGGCGGTCAGGGCGGTGAGTTCCATCGAAAACCTCTCAAATCATCAAAGAATGGGTCAATACTGAATTGGGGTGCCTATGATACACCACCGCAAGTCTTGAATCAGTCGTAAACCGACCGGTTAGCTTTCTCGGCAAGGTCCCGTGCAGTGGCAATCACCTTGCGCCGGGAAAAAATCAGCTGCCAGCGGCGTCCGCCACTCTGGCGCCAGAGGACGGCGGAGCGGATGCCGGCCAGGAGCAGGGCCCGTACGCGGGCTGCGTTCTCTTCCTGTTGCAGAATGGCGGGATCACCGGTCACCTGGATACGCATCCGGAAGGTGCTGATAGTGTCGCCGTAGATGGAGGCCAGGTTACCGACCAGGTTACTGTGCAGGTATCCGAAATGGCTGGCGGTATGCCGGGCCTGATCAATACGGCTGCCAATGACGGCCATCATGTCCTTGTCGCGGTTAAGCTTTGATTCAAGGTGGATCAGGTTGAGGGTGTAGCGAAGAACCTCAATATCCCGCTGCTTGCTTTGCTGACTGAGCACATTGGCCAGGGTATTCAGCCCCTCGCGAAGGTCCTTGAGCTCGCCGCCGTAAACATCGAGAGTGGTATCCGGATTGGTCGCAAACAGGGAGCGCATGGACGTCTCGAAACTGGAGTCGGCGCATTGTCCGGTGTGAGCCACCTGCTGAACCTGGGCGGCGGCCTGGAATACACCCGCCAGCGCCAGGGTCTGGTCGTACAGCGATCGGCTCATGCCTTTGCTCCGGTTATGGCGGCCCTTTGGGGCAGCGTTTCCCCGTCACGCCAGGTTTGTTCGATAACGCCGCCTCCCAGGCAAACCTCACCCTCATAGAATACAACTGACTGGCCGGGTGTTACCGCACGCTGGGCATCGTCAAACACCACCGTTACACCGCCATCGCACAGGGTAACGACACAGTCCTGGTCTGGTTGGCGATAGCGGGTCTTGGCCTTGCATCGGAACTCCTCTGCAGGCGCCTCGCCAGCGACCCAATCAATCTGTCCGCTGACCAGTCCACGGGAAAACAGCAGTGGGTGTTGCTTGCCCTGAACCGCAATCAGCACGTTACGATTCAAATCCTTTTCAGCGACATACCAGGGATCGTCGCCAAATTCGCTGAGCCCGCCAATACCGAGGCCCTGGCGTTGGCCGATGGTGTGATACATCAGCCCCTGATGGCGCCCAATCACCTGGCCATCGGGTGTTTCGATGTCCCCTGGCTGCGCTGGCAGGTATTGCTTGAGAAAGTCCCGGAACTTGCGTTCGCCGATAAAGCAGATGCCGGTGGAATCCTTCTTGTCGTGGGTGACAAATCCCTGTGCTTCGGCAATCCGTCGGACCTCCGGCTTCTCGAGTTCCCCGACCGGGAACAGCGTGCGAGCGATACGGTCACCGGATACCGCGTGGAGGAAGTAGCTCTGATCCTTGTTGGGATCAAGCCCTTTCAGCAACTGTGCTTTACCAGAACCGTCATTGAGTGGCCGTTGACGGGTGTAATGGCCGGTGGCGATGAAGTCAGCGCCCAGAGTAACGGCATAGTCCAGAAATGCGCGGAATTTTACTTCCTTGTTACACAGGATGTCCGGATTGGGTGTGCGACCGGCCTTGTACTCGGATAAAAAATGCTCGAACACGCGATCCCAGTATTCCGCAGCGAAACTCGCCGTGTGCAGCGGGATACCGATGGTGTCGGCGACGGCCTGGGCGTCGGCCAGATCGGTCATGGCGGTACAGTATTCAGTGCCGTCATCTTCGTCCCAGTTCTTCATGAACAGGCCCTCAACCTGGTAGCCCTGATCTTTCAGGAGCCAGGCGGCGACGGACGAATCAACGCCGCCGGACATGCCAACAATAACTCGGGTGTTTTCGGGTGCGTCTGTCATAGCTGAACCGTACTGATCAAAGCGCCGCAGTTTAGCATTGTTGGACGGTCACGTCTCAGCGTCGATAATCACATCCAGGGGGAACCTCCGACCCTTTCGGTAATCTTCTATGCACCGGAGGACCAGTGGGCTGCGAAGCTGACCACCAAGGCCGGCAATTTCATCTGGCGTCAGCCAATGTGCAGCGATAATGCCATCATCCAACTGGTCGGTGATCTTTTTCACTGCGCGGGCGGAATAGCAGAAGCGGTAGTAAGTTACGCCATTGGCCGGTGCTTTGTAGGTATAAAGGCCTAGGAAGTGTACCGGCTCCACCTGCCAGCCTGTTTCTTCCAGAGTTTCGCGTCGCACCGCATCCAGAATGGCTTCATCTTCCTCGATGTGTCCGGCTGGCTGGTTGAAGACCACCAGGCCGCTGCTGACTTCCTCCACCAGGAGGAAGCGGCCCTGGTCATTCTCTACTACAACCGCAACCGTGGCATGGGGGGTCCAGGTCATGATTAGCTTCTTCTCCGTGTTTTGTTGCTGCCACCGCCTCGGCCCGTTTTCTGTGGACGTTGGGAGCGCGTAGGTGGTGCTGGCATGTGAACGGCCAGTTTGTGGTACTGGCCCGGTGCCAGATTGTCGAGGGTCCAGTCACCGATACGATAGCGAATCAGGCGAAGGGTAGGGAAGCCAACGGCTGCGGTCATGCGGCGTACCTGTCGGTTCTTACCTTCAGTAATGGTGAGTTCGATCCAGGAGGTGGGGACTGACTCCCGGTGGCGCACGGGAGGGACTCTTGGCCACACTGTCGGTTCGGGCATTCTTTCGGCAGTGGCTGGCCGGGTTTCGCCATCCTTCAGCAGAACGCCTGTCCGCAATCGGCGCAGAGCCTCCTCGGTGATGTCGCCTTCCACCTGGACCCAATAAGTCTTTGGCATTTTCAGGCGGGGAGAGGCAATGCGATGTTGGAGCTGGCCGTCATCGGTGAGCATGAGGAGGCCTTCCGAGTCGAAGTCCAGACGGCCTGCCGGATAGACGTGGGGTATATCAATCCAGTCTGCCAATGTGGATCGAGCGGATTTGCCATCACCTGAATCGGTAAACTGGCTCATTACCCTAAAGGGCTTGTTGAAGAGAATCAGGATCGCCATTCGGTGCTCTGTGCCATGCTCGGGTGTTCTGGTGCGGCGTGACTGAAAGCGGTGAGGGTATCTGAACGACGGGGAGAGGAAAAGTGAAATTGCGTTAGGGCTAACACAGGTAACCTGTGATCGTCACCTTCGAAGGTGTCGACAGCAAAGGTTGAGGTCGGCCCAAAATGGGGCCGGCCACAAAATCAGCTTGAGCCCGGTGACCTGGCAGGATCAGGTCTCAGGCGTTTACAGCGCGTGGCTCGTCCCTGAGCGCGCCTTCATGGCGGCTGCTCTCGGTGCTGGCGTCAGACCTCTTTTCCGTTCTTTCCGCCGTGCTGGCCTCGCTTTGTTTTCGCGGTTGTTCCTGTGGAACGATGTTTACCGCATGGACACCCTTGTCACTGGGTTTCTTGTCAAAAGTTACTGTTTGACCGGCCTTCAGGGTTTTGTATCCCTCCATCTGTACCGATGAGAAATGGGCGAACAGATCATCACTGCAGCCATCCTCTATGATAAAGCCGTAACCTTTGGCATTGTTAAACCACTTCACTTTGCCCTTTGGCATGATGAACTCCCCTGTTCTTTTACTGTCAATCACTGTTATTGGTGTTATTGCCGTACCATAGAGCGGGACGGGTGATATCGGATACCTGTTACGAATGCTTCCGTGGATACACTAAGACCACGCCAATTTACATTATTTTACATTGCACTCTTACTGTTGACCAATATCGTCTTTGAGTCAATAGCGGACATCGGGGGAATGTATGGTTGAAGAGGGTCCGGAAGCGGTATCATGATCGTATTGATAACCAGCGCACGTCCGGTAGCCTTGTTGGCTTGAAAACCGGACGACTCACAACCATCTTTAACCAAGGGCACCGACTACCGGTAAAGAATCATGAGGACTATCCAGAATTCTCTACTAGTATTTAATCAGGGGGATGAAGAACAGCCGGGGCGTCAGGATGACCTCAGTGTTGCTCCCGAGAAGCCTGCACTGAAGCGCCCTGCGCGCTTTCGGGTAGTGCTTCTGAATGATGACTACACACCCATGGATTTTGTGGTGGATGTACTGATGAAATTCTTCGGGATGAACGAAGAAAAGGCGACGCAGGTGATGCTGCTCGTCCATACGCAGGGAAAAGCCGTATGTGGGGTATATACCCGTGACATCGCAGAAACAAAGGCGGCACAGGTGAATCAGTATTCCTCGGAATGCGAACATCCGCTCCTTTGCGAGATTGAACGTGCGGACTGATAGACCCAGGGGTGGCCCATGCTGAGCAAAGACCTTGAAATTACGCTGAATACGGCCTTCAAAAATGCCCGCGACAAGCGTCATGAGTTCATGACGGTGGAGCATTTGTTGCTGGCCCTGTTGGACAATGAATCGGCAGTGGGCGTCCTGAAAGCCTGTGGTGCAGACCTGAAACGGCTTCAGGAAGAACTCATTGAATTTGTGGACTCCACAACGCCACTGATCCCGAGCAATGACAGTGAACGGGAAACCCAGCCGACGCTGGGGTTCCAGCGGGTTCTGCAGCGCGCTGTTTTCCATGTACAGTCTTCTGGCAAGAAGGAGGTGACCGGTGCCAATGTGCTGGTTGCCATCTTCAGTGAGCAGGAAAGCCAGGCCGTGTATGTGCTCAAGAAACAGAGCATTGCCCGAATTGATGTGGTGAACTTCGTTTCTCACGGAATCTCCAGGGTGCAGGGAGGCGAGGAGCAGGAAGGCCACGACCAGGCCTCCCACGAAGAAGCCGGGGAAGAGGGTGGTTCTGCACGACCGCTCGAGAGCTACGCGACCAACCTGAATGAACAGGCTCGTCAGGGGCGCATCGATCCGTTGATTGGCCGCGAGCATGAAGTGGAACGTGTGGTCCAGATTCTGGTCCGTCGCCGCAAAAACAATCCGCTGCTGGTCGGAGAGGCCGGCGTTGGTAAGACGGCTATTGCCGAAGGGCTCGCCAAGCGCATTGTGGATGGCCAGGTGCCAGAGATTATCTCGGATGCGGTGGTTTACTCGCTGGATCTGGGGGCGCTGCTGGCGGGCACCAAGTACCGTGGTGATTTTGAGAAACGTCTGAAAGGTCTGTTGGCGGAACTCAAGAAAGAGCAGCATGCCATTCTGTTCATTGATGAAATTCACACCATCATTGGAGCCGGTTCAGCTTCCGGCGGTGTCATGGATGCCTCCAACCTGCTTAAACCCATGTTGAGTTCTGGTGAGATTCGCTGCATCGGATCGACCACTTACTCCGAGTTTCGGGGCATTTTCGAGAAGGACAGTGCACTTGCCCGGCGATTCCAGAAAATTGACGTCAACGAGCCGAGCGTTGAGGATACCTACCAGATCCTCAAGGGCCTGAAGCCCAATTTTGAGAAGCACCATGACCTCAAATACACCGACAAGGCGTTGAGGGTGGCCGCTGAGTTGGCGGATCGCTATATCACTGACCGTCACTTGCCGGACAAGGCCATTGATGTCATCGACGAGGCCGGTGCCCGTCAGCGACTGATGGCGGAAAGCAAACGCAAGAAAACGGTGGATGTGCGGGATATTGAGGACGTGGTGGCGAACATTGCCCGTATTCCTCCGAAAAATGTGTCCTCCAATGACAAGGATCTGCTGCGCAACCTGGAGCGGGATCTCAAGATGGTGGTGTTTGGTCAGGACCCGGCAATCGAGTCACTGTCTACGGCCATCAAACTTGCCCGCGCGGGTCTCAAGGCGCCAGAGAAGCCGGAAGGGGCTTTCCTGTTTGCCGGGCCGACCGGCGTGGGCAAGACCGAGGTCACCAAGCAGCTCGCCAAAGTGCTGGGTATTGAACTGGTGCGTTTCGATATGTCCGAGTACATGGAGCGGCATACGGTGTCCCGCCTGATTGGTGCGCCTCCGGGATATGTCGGTTACGACCAGGGCGGCCTGTTGACGGAATCAGTCAACAAGCATCCTCACTGTGTATTGCTGCTGGATGAAATCGAGAAGGCCCATCCGGAAGTCTTTAACCTGCTGCTGCAGGTCATGGACCATGGCACGCTGACGGATAACAACGGTCGCAAGGCGGATTTCCGTCACGTTATCCTGGTGATGACCACCAATGCCGGGGCTGAGAGCATGGCTCGCCGGTCGATCGGGTTCAGCGAGCAGGACCACAGTACCGACGGCATGGAAATTATCAGCAAGACGTTTACGCCGGAATTCCGCAACCGTATTGATGGCATTATCCAGTTTGCTGATCTCCAGAAAGAGACCATCACCCATGTGGTGGACAAGTTCCTCACTGAGCTGCAGGCGCAGCTGGATGAGAAGCATGTAGTGCTGCATGTGGATGAGGCTGCCAAAGTCTGGCTGGCGGAGAAAGGCTATGACGTCACCATGGGGGCACGACCGATGTCCCGCCTGATCCAGGATAAGATCAAACGGCCGCTTGCGGAACAGATCCTGTTCGGTCGGTTGTCTGAAAAGGGTGGGGATGTCCATATTCATCTTCGCGATGACGAACTGGTGTTCGACTATGAGGATGAGCCTGCCGAGGCAGTTTGATATAGCCTTGTATCGGGTGTTCATAAACCGCGCTGGCGACAGCGCGGTTTTTTTTATGCCTGCATGTCGAGGGGTTGACCTTCTTTTAGCTACTCAGCCGCCGTTGTCGTCAATTCAATCAGCATCAATCTCTGTCAGTTTATTGTGACGTGGTCGAAACGTCCGGATTATCGGCTGCGAAATCTCTAATAAACAATAATGACAAGGAATCACGACGAATGAAGGTACGTGCTGCAACATTGGCGGTCCTGATGGGGCTGTCTGTCTGGAACCCGGTGGCCGCCAGTGAGCGGAAAGAATTCTGTGTCTTTGATGTCGCAGGAGCGGGCGGCTTTGTCTACCGCACACTTCAGGAGTACCAGCGCAAGGCGGTGGACTCCGGCGTCAGTCTTGCGATGATTCCGTACACCGATGAAGATGAAGCGGTGGCGGACTTCAAGGCTGGCACATGCGATATTGTGGCTGTGACCGACATGGGGGTCCGGCATTTCAACAGTTTTACCGGGTCAATCAGCGCCATCGGGGCTGTGCCTTATTATGAGGACCTGAAGGTCCTGATGCATATTCTCTCCAGTCCCAGGGTGGATGAGCACATGTCACAGGACGGATACCAGGTTCTCGGCGCAGCGCCTATGGGAGCGGCCTATTTATTCGTTAATGATCGGGGGATCAATCATGTAGATGCCCTGAAGGGCAAGCGAATTACGGTTTTTGAAGGGCACCATGACGCACGCCATTTGGTTGAGTACATTGGCGCAGTGCCGGTGGACGCGAAGATTTCCAATTTTGCACGACTGTTCAATACAGGCCAGGCGGATATCAGCTATGCCCCGGCGGCTGCTTACGAGTTGCTTGAAATGTTCAAGGGGATGGGTGACAAAGGGGGCATCATAAAGTACCCGGTCGGCCAGGTATCGGTCCATCTGGTGACTCGGGAAGGCGAGTTCGATGATCGGTTTGTGAGGCGGTCACGCAAGATTTTGTCGCGGCTGTACCCTGAAGCGATGCGGATTGTGAGGCAATACGAAGATTCCATTCCCGCAGAACGGTGGGTCGATATTTCCAAAGAAGCCATGGTTGGCTACCAGGAGATGATGCGTAATGTGCGTATCGATATGCAGACAGCAACGGATGCATCGGGTATGCAGGCAGCCGGCGTCTATGACGACAATATGATGACCATTCTCAGAAAGGTGCGGTGCTATACCAATCCAGGGGCGCTGGAGTGCAATGCGGAGGATCGCGAGTAAGTAGGCGCGGTAACAAAAAAGCCCCGTTTCCGGGGCTTTTTCAGATGTCACCTGGGTGATTAACGGGCGCGGTAAACGATACGGCCCTTGCTGAGATCGTAGGGGGTAAGCTCAACTTTCACCTTGTCGCCAGTCAGGATGCGGATATAGTTCTTGCGCATCTTGCCGGAGATGTGGGCAGTCACAACGTGGCCGTTGCTCAGCTCAACTCGGAACATGGTATTTGGAAGCGTATCAACAATAACGCCCTCCATTTCAATGACATCTGATTTCGCCATTCAGTAAAAACCTCGTTTGGAATTAACTTGCCTTGATTTTAAATTGCGCAATTCTGCCTGATTTGTTGCCATTTAGCAAAATCAGTTGCGTTTCAGTACCTGCCATTGACCATCTCTCAGGGCTTCAATGGGGGTGAAACGGGTTTTATAGTTCATTTTCCGGCATTCCCGGATCCAGTATCCCAGATAAAGGTGCGGCAGCTCCCATGATTTTGCGGCTTCAATCTGCCAGAGAATGGCAAAAGTGCCGAGACTGCGACTCTCATGGGCGGGATCAAAAACCGTATAGATGGCCGACAGCCCGTCGTCCAGCATATCCACTGCTGCCAGGCCAATCAGCTCTTCTTCGAGGCGGATCTCCAGGAACCAGGAGTCGGTGGCGCCTTCCACAAGAAAGGATGTGAATTGTTCCCGGGACGGCGGGTACATATCGCCATCCGCGTGCCGCTGTTCGATGTAGTGGGCGTAAAGCCGGTAATAGCGTTCGTTAAAACTGGCCGGTACGAGTTCGCAGGTCAGATCCCGGTTTTTTTCAAGCACTCGACGTTGATTCCGGTCGGGTTTGAAGTCGTTTACCTTCAGCCGCACCGGAATGCAGGCGTTGCAGTTTTCGCAGTGGGGGCGGTAGTAGTGGGAGCCACTGCGGCGAAAACCCAAGGCGGTGAGCTGGCTGTACAACTTCTTGTCGATGTGTGCCCGCGGGTCGACGAACATAGTGGTCGCTTCACGATCCGGCAGGTAGCTGCAGTCGTGCGGGGGCGTGGCGAAGAATACCAGTGTTCTGAGATTGCTCATTCACACCTCCGGGCCGGGCCATTGCCACTGGATTTGCCAGGAGCTCTGCGTTGGAGAGCGGTCTACACTTGCCCTGAGTATAGATAAAAACTCGTCGCGTGGAATGGATCGGGCACCCATTTTTAATAGGTGGCCGTTCTCCACCTGGCAGTCCATGATTTTATATCCCCATTCTGACAACTGATTGGCCAGGTGCACCATCAGTACTTTTGACGCGTTGGTTTCCAGCGAGAACATGGACTCTCCAAAAAAACACTGTCCTATTGCCAGGCCGTACATGCCGCCTACCAGCTCTCCGGCGGGGTTCCAGGCTTCGATGGAGTGGGCGACCCCGAGTTTGTGTAGCCGGGTATAGCTGTCAGCCATGTCCTCGGTGATCCAGGTGCCTTCTCGTTGTCGGGTTTCCGCGCACAGGCGTATGACGTTGGTGAAGTCCCTGTCCGCGGTTATCGAAAAGTGCTGTCGGTTGAGGGTGCGGCGCAGGCTGCGGGATACGTGGATTTCTTCCGGGAACAAGACACATCGGGGGTTGGGGGACCACCAGAGGATGGGTTGGTCGTCGCTGTACCAGGGGAAGATGCCGTTGCGGTAGGCGAGGATCAGGCGGTCGGTGGAGAGGTCTCCGCCCAGTGCCAGCAGGCCATCGGGTTCGTCCAGGGCTTCCTCGGCGGGAGGGAACCAGAGTTGGTCGGGGTCTATCCAGGGTAGTGAGGTCATCCAGGTCCGGTTTCGGAGTGTGCTGCCTTGTTCTTTGGCTTGGGAGTATCAGCCGTTGGGTGGATTGTTCTGAAACACGCTGTGGATACATCCGTGTACGCTTGGCTCCGCCATCCATGGCTCCGCACAGTTTCAGAACAATCCACCCAACGGCTTCTTCTGACTTCAGAGTAGCCTGCCGTCAGTACAGGTCAATCCTGGTCCAGGAACTTCTCTGCATCCAGTGCGGCCATGCAGCCGAAGCCGGCAGAGGTTACTGCCTGGCGGTAGACGTGGTCGGCTACGTCGCCGGCCGCGAAGACGCCGGGGATGCTGCTCTGGGTGGCCATGCCTTCCAGGCCGGAGCGGATTTTGATGTAGCCGTTTTCCATGTCCAGCTGGCCGTCGAACAGGTCGGTGTTCGGTTTGTGGCCGATGGCGATGAACACGCCCGCCAGGTCGAGCTCCTGGGTGGAGTCATCCTTGGTGCTTTTGATGCGCATGCCGGTGACGCCGGTGCCGTCGCCCAGGACTTCGTCGAGGGTGTGGTCCCACACGATGTTGATGTTGCCGTTCTCGGCCTTGTCGAACAGTTTGTCCTGCAGGATTTTTTCGGCGCGTAGGCTGTCGCGGCGGTGTACCAGGGTGACTTCGTCGGCGATGTTGGAGAGGTAAAGAGCCTCTTCCACGGCGGTGTTGCCGCCGCCGATGACGGCGACTTTCTGTTTCTTGTAGAAGAAGCCATCGCAGGTGGCACAGGCGGATACGCCCTGGCCTTTGAACTTCTCTTCCGATTCCAGTCCCAGGTACATAGCGGACGCGCCGGTGGCGATGATCAGGGCGTCGCAGGTGTACTCACCACTGTCGCCTTTCAGGCGGAAGGGGCGGTTACGCAGGTCGGCTTCGTTGATGGTGTCGTAGACGATGCTGGTTTCGAAGCGCTCGGCGTGCTTGAGCATGCGTTGCATCAACTCCGGGCCCTGTACGCCGTCGTTGTCGCCCGGCCAGTTGTCCACATCGGTGGTGGTTGTGAGCTGTCCACCCACTTCGATACCGGTGATCAGGGTTGGCTTCAGGTTTGCGCGGGCTGCGTAGACGGCAGCAGTGTAGCCGGCAGGGCCGGAGCCAAGGATGATCAAGCGGGAATGTTTGGTTTCGCTCATTGTGGGTCTCTCGTTAAAAACTGAAAGTGCTACTGGAAAGTGCTGAAGGCTACCATGAACGGGGCGTTGTTCCAGTTGTTTTGGCTAATTTCTGTCATTAAATGATGCTATTTACTTAACAACGCCCTTCGTTCTTCTCTATTCGATGACAGAAACGGAGGCAAGAAGTTGCCTGACCCGTTCGGTGCTCTTTCCAGATTCTCCCTGTTCCAGCCGGTGTTCCGCAACTGCGGGAAATACTGCCTGGATGTCGTCGGGTAATACATGGTGTCGTCCGTCCATCAATGCCCAGGCCCTGGCGGCGCGAACCAGGCCAAGACCCGCGCGGGGCGACAGGCCATAGAGCAGGCCGGGCATGCGGCGGCTGTGTTCCAGCAGGCGCTGGACGTAATCCAGTAAAGCGGGGCTGGTGGTCACCCTCCCAACGGCTTCCTGAAGGGTGTCCAGGTCTGACTGACTCAACAGGGTTTGCAGTTTGCTGGTCAGCATGCGGCGATCTTCACCTTCGAGCAGTTCCCGTTCCGCCTTGGGGTCCGGATAGCCAAGGCGCAGGCGCATCAGGAAACGGTCGAGTTGGGATTCCGGAAGTGGGTAGGTTCCGCCCTGTTCAATGGGGTTCTGGGTAGCGATAACAAAGAACGGGTGGGGCAGCGGGCGGGTCTCGCCTTCGATGGATACCTGTCGTTCTTCCATGGCCTCGAGCAGTGCGCTTTGAGTGCGTGGTGAGGCGCGGTTGATTTCGTCAGCAAGCACAACCTGGGCGAAGATGGGGCCCTTGTGGAATACCAGTGTCCCGGCTTCCTTGTCGTACATGGAGTAGCCGAGTACGTCGGCCGGGAGCAGGTCGTTGGTGAACTGGATGCGCTGGTAACTGAGTCCCATGATCCGGGCGAGGGCATGGGACAGTGTGGTTTTGCCCATTCCGGGAATATCTTCGATCAACAGATGGCCGCGGGCCAACAGTCCGCATATGGCCAGGCGAACCTGTTGTTCCTTGCCCAGCAGTATGGTGTTGAGCTCGTTGACAACGGTATCAATGAGTTTCTTCATGCAGGATTCAGTCCCGTACCCTTTTGAGGATGTCGCTGTAGGCGTCAATGCGTCGATCTCTCAGATACGGCCAAATGCGCCGTATCGATTCGCTACGGTTACGGTCGATGGTGGCGTGCAGGATGGATTCGGAATGGTCATCCGCTCTCGCCAGGAATTCGCCCTGGGGGCCACAGATAAAGCTGTTGCCCCAAAAGCGAATGCCTTTGGACTGGCCCGATGGGTCGGGCTCGGTACCAACCCGGTTTGGCGCAATCACGGGAAGGTTGTTGGCGACGGCGTGGCCCCGTTGTACGGTGACCCAGGCTTCCAGTTGCCGTGCCTGTTCTTCCGCTTCATCGGTGGTGTCCCAGCCAATGGCGGTGGGGTAGATCAGCACTTCCGCACCGGCGAGGGCCATCAACCGTGCCGCCTCTGGATACCACTGGTCCCAGCACACCAGGACACCGAGCTTGCCAATGGAGGTTTCAATCGGGGTAAACCCACTACGGCCATCGTTGAAGCTGGCGTCGCCGGGGGTAAAGTAGAATTTTTCGTAGAATCCGGGGTCATCCGGGATGTGCATTTTGCGATAGATGCCGGCAATGGAGCCGTCTCGCTCAAATACCACCGCGGTGTTGTGATAGACGCCGTTCATACGTCGTTCAAAGATGGACCCTACCAGCACGATGCCGAGTTCGGCGGCAAGCTCCGATAGATGGTTGCTGGTAGGCCCTGGGATCGACTCAGCCAGCTCAAACACCGAGGTGTCTTCGGTTTGGCAGAAGTACAGAGTGGCGTGCAGCTCCTGTAGCACAATCAGTTGTGCGCCTTCGGAGGCCGCCTGCCTGACCAGCTTTTCGCTAGTGGCGAGGCTGATGGCCTTGTCCGGGCTGGAAGTCTGCTGAATGGCCGCCACGTTCAGTGCGGAGCGAGTCATGGGGTTACCACTCCTGCAGGCAGTTGCATGGTGACACAGTGCAGGCTGCCGTGTTGTTGGATCAGTTGCCGACAATTGATTGGAACGATCTCTCGCTCCGGGAACAGGCCCTGCATGATGGTAATGGCTTCGTCGTCCTGAGGTACGTCGTAAACAGGCAGTAGCACGGCGTCGTTGATGATCAGGAAATTGGCATAGGTGGCCGGCAGGCGCTGCCCGTCATCGTCCGCGATGGCATCGGGCCAGGGCAGTGGCGTCAGTTTGTAGGGAGAACCATCCGCCTGGTGGAAGTGCTGTAACTCTTCTTCCATAGCCGCCAGGGCACTATAATGTTCATCGGCAACGTCCGGGCACGCCACATAGCAGATGTGGTCGGGAGCACAGAACCGGGCCAGGGTATCGATGTGACTATCGGTGTCGTCGCCGGCCAGGTAGCCATGGTTCAGCCACAGAACACGATCTGCCCCCAGGGTTTCGGACAGCAGGTTTTCTATGGCTGCACGATCCACGGTCGGGTTCCTGGTGGGGGTCAGCATGCACTCGCTGGTTGTCAGGATGGTCCCCTGTCCATCGGATTCGATGGAGCCACCTTCCAGTACGAAATCCACGGGAATTATGGGTGTGGCCCCAAAAACGCCGGCATTGTGGAGGTGTTGATTGAGGGCGTTGTCTTTCTCCCAGGGGAACTTGCCACCCCAGGCGTTAAACCTGAAATCTAGTATCGCCATGCCGCTCGGCGTTTCCACCGAAATCGGGCCATGGTCTCTGGCCCAGGTGTCGTTGGCAGGGGCTGGTACTGTAATGACGCGACCTGATAGCCCTTCTTCGCTCGCATAGGCAGATAACTGCTGGCCCAGTTCCTGCAGGCGGGCGACGTGTTCACAGCTGATCACCAGGTGTTCGTGTTTAAGCACCGCCTTCGCGATCGCCATAAACACGGGTTCCACGTCATCGAGGATACTGAACCAGTCGGTACCGGCGTGCGGCCAGGTCAGCATGACCGCACTTTGAGGAGCCCATTCGGCGGGCAACACGCGTCTGGAAGTCAATTTATCGCCACCTATTGCAAAAAGTCGCCATTCTAACCAACGAACGACGTTGCGTCAGGATGTATATGAAGGAAATTTGTTCAACCGGTTAGCGGTTCCGTTTCAATACTGTATGGATAACGTGGTTGCCCTCGAAATAGACGACAAATCCATCGTAATGCCATTGTGAAATGGGTGGATCGCCAACGGGGCCTATGGATTCACGGGGTGTCCCCCATGAGTCGCGGACACTGGCCTGGCTCATGCCGGTGCGGGGAAGGTCCGCCTCCGACCGTTCAGCCTGTGATCCGACCGGTATCTTTACTTCATCGGCCGTGACTGGTGTCATCGGGGACAGGCCAATGGCTGCCACGGTTACTACGGCGCCGAGCAGACGGGTTACAGGCTTTTTCATTGGTGTTGTACTCCCTGGAATCTTGATGCGCTGTTATACAGTAAGACATCTTAAGGACATGGATGAAACGTAATATCCGAAAAACGTTAGCAAAAGTCACACATTTTCGTCAGTTTACACGTTTTGACGTTGCCGGATTTGCCAGCGCATCACATGTCGGGCAATTTGTTGGCGGTCACCGTCATGTATATCGGTAAACTCGGTGTGAACACTGGCGCCACCGCTTTCATCGGGCACTGTGTGAAGTACCCGGGCGATGGCCCTTGGTTGAAACAGTTCGGGAGGCAGCGTCATCCTTACTGCCAGAATATCACCTCCAGACCAGTCGTTCGTGGCGCTGTGAAAGGCCAATCCACCTTCGCTGAGCGTAACATCCTGCCAGTCCTCAGGTTGCAACGGATTTTGCTCAAAGGCCATAATGCGCGCCAGCGTATCCAGCTTCCCGTTCAGTGACTTGATCAGTGAGGTCAGCAGGCGGTCCCGCTCCGCGAGATTGGCCAGTTGAATCCGGACATCCTGGTCCAGTCGCTTCAGTTCGGCACGAAGGGCGTCCAGATGATCGCCATTGAAAGGATCGTATCCTTCTTCGGCGTTTTGCGGAACCTTGCGGATCTCCAGGCCAATGCGGTCTTCGATCCGGAAAAAATCCCGGCGGTCCGAAGCAGTCTCTGGCGGAGAGGTATGTGGAGAGGTGTTGGGTGTTCGTGACGGCATCACGGCTCCGTAAGCACAGCAATTTTTTGTTTATGTTGAAAAGTTTAGCAGTTTCCAGGCAGTCGTGTGTCCGGAAATCCGAATGACCCGAAGGTAGCAACAGGCACCTCCTCATGTTCAGACCTTTATCGTTGTATGTTGGTTTGCGATACACCGCGGCAAAGCGGCGCAATCACTTTATTTCCTTTATCTCACTCACCTCGATGATCGGGCTGATGCTCGGTGTTGCGGTGTTGATTATTGTCCTCTCGGTGATGAACGGTTTCGACCGTGAGCTGAAGCAGCGCATCCTTGGCATGGTCCCCCACGCGGTTATCCAGGGGGCGGATCAGCTCCGGGACTGGGAAGCCGTCGACGCGAAGGTCGAGGAGCACCCGCGGGTGCTTGCCGCAGCTCCTTTCATTCAGGGCCAGGGCATGGTTACTGGTGGCGGTGATGTCAGGGGTGTGATGCTCAACGGTGTGTTGCCGGAACAGGAGCGCAGTGTATCCATCATTGAGAACCATATGCTTGAAGGCAGCCTGGATGACCTGAAATCCGGTGAGTTTGGCATGATTGTCGGTCGGCTGATGGCATCCAGTCTGCGACTGCAGATCGGTGACAAGGTCACCGTTGTGCTGCCGGAGGCTTCCGTCACGCCGGCAGGTGTGTTGCCCAGGCTCAAGCGGTTTACGGTCAAGGGGATCTTCAGCGTTGGCGCCGAGCTTGATGGAAACTACACGCTGATTCATATGGATGATGCGGCGAAACTGATGCGAACCGGCGGCCAGGCTCAGGGGGTGAGGCTGCTGGTGGATGATCTGTTCGCGGCTCCGAAAGTCGCAGAGCAGGCGGCCCGTGGGTTGGATGGCCGCTACTATATTTCCGACTGGACCCGAACCCATGGCAATCTGTTCCAGGCTATTCGCATGGAAAAGACCATGATCGGGCTGTTGCTAATGTTTATCGTGGCGGTGGCCGCTTTCAACATCGTATCGACGCTGGTGATGGTGGTGACCGACAAAACTGCGGATATCGCCATCTTGCGTACCATGGGGGCAACGCCGGGGCGCATCATGCGGATCTTTATCATTCAAGGTGGCGTAATAGGTATCTTTGGCACGCTGGTTGGTACCACACTCGGCGTTGTCGGGGCGTTGAATATCAGCGCCTTCATATCCTGGCTCGAGGCAGCCCTTGGCCATCAGTTCCTTAGTGCCGACGTGTACTTCATCAGTTATCTGCCATCGCAGTTGCAATGGCAGGATGTGGCAATTATCAGCGGCGCTGGTCTGGCGATGAGCCTGCTGGCGACCATTTATCCCGCCTGGCGGGCATCACGAATCGATCCGGCGGAGGCCCTGCGTTATGAATGATGTGATTGACTGCCAGCAGGTGACTCGTACCTATAACGAAGGGCCGGAAAAACTCACTATATTTTCCGATATTTCACTGCAGGTGGCGGCCGGCGAGACGGTCGCGATTGTAGGCAGTAGTGGTGCAGGGAAAACCACATTACTGAACCTGCTCGGTGGACTTGATCGGCCGTCATCCGGTCATATTTCCATCTGTGATCAGGATATTCACCGCATGAGTGAGGCAGGCCGGGCACGGTTTCGTAACCGGCACCTGGGGTTTGTCTACCAGTTCCATCACTTGCTCCCCGAATTCACCGCCCTCGAGAACGTGATGATGCCCTGTGCACTGGGTGGGATGAGCGTAAAGGCAGCCGAGGAAAAGGCCAGCGCTGTGCTTGCTAAAGTAGGCTTGAGTGAACGACTCAGCCACAAGCCGGGAGAGCTCTCAGGCGGTGAGCGCCAGCGGGTGGCGATTGCCAGGGCACTGGTGAACGAGCCGGAATGCGTCCTGATGGATGAGCCCACCGGGAATCTGGATGAGCATACTGGCGAGGGTGTACGTCAATTGATTGAGTCCCTGCGGGACCAGCTGGGGATTGCGTTCGTAATGGTGACCCATGACATGAACATGGCGCGGAGTCTCGGGCGGGTATTACGTCTGGAGCAGGGGCGGCTACTTGTCGAACACAACGCTGACAGTTAGCGCTTGCGGCGGCGCAGGAAGCGCCGCTCCTGCCAGTCAGAGCGTACCTTGCGGCGCCACAGGTACTGAATCAACAGATAGGAGAGGCAGGCGGACAGGGTGGCAATGATCAGTGAGCCCAGGTAGAGCGGAATGCCAATGTCCAGAATCCGTTCACTGATCCAGGACCAGGATACCTGGATCTCGAAATTGAGCACCGGTCGGTCCAGAATCCAGGCGCCGATCTTGTAGTTGAAGTAGAACATCGGGGGCATGGTCAGCGGGTTACTGATCCAGACCAGCACCACGGACAGGGGCAGGTTGGCATTGAACCAGATAGCAAAGAATGCAGCAGCCAGCATCTGGAATGGCATAGGGATAAAGCCCAGGAAAATGCCTACCAGAAAGGCGCGGGAAACGCTGTGACGGTTTATGTGCCAAAGGTTAGGTTCATGAAGGATGTCGCCGAGAAATCGCAGCGACTCCATCGCCCTGACTCGATCGGGCGTTGGTAGGTATCGTTTCATGAACTTCTTTGGCATCTGGAAGTTCTGCCTGCTCAGAATGACGGCCCGGGACACAATGTCTTGCCGGAGCTTGGGAAAAATCAGGAGGACATGGATTGTCCGGAAGTCTTGTCGCTTTTGCCTGCGGCGTTATCTTACTTTATACCTTCCCGGTCGTGCCACCTCTGAAGTGGCTGATTGTTGCCCTGCTGTCAGTACTTTATGGGGCTTTTGCATTGCGCTCGCGACGGTTTTACACCGTGGCCCTGTTTCTCGCCTGGCTGCTGGCAGGTCTGATCTGGTCGTCCTGGCATGCATCCGAACGCCTGCAGCATACTCTGCCGCCTGAACTGGAAGGCCAGGAGGTCGACGTTTCGGGTTATCTGTGTGAAATTCCCACTGAGGGAAGTTTTAACAGTCTGAGATTCAGTTTTTGTGTCACTCAGTGGCACCTTCCTGAAGGTTTCACTGAAAAAGGGGCCATGTTCCCGCGCAAGATACGGCTGGCATGGTATGGCCGTGATGGGCAATCCCTTCCGGGACACCGGCTCAGACTGAAGGTTTCGCTCAAGCAACCGCATGGAGCAATCAATCCCACCGGGTTCCGTTACGAAACCTGGCTGTACCGCAAAGGATTCCGGGGGACGGGAACCATCCGGGAAGTCGATTTCGATGATTCGGTACCATGTAACCTGCATTGCGACTATATGGTCTGGCGCCAACAATTGGCGGATGGCGTGAATGCCGCCATGGGCGAAGCCAGACACTACCCGTTGGTCTCTTCTTTGCTCATTGGGTATCGGGGTGAAATGGCGCCTGACCAGTGGGACGTTCTGAAGGCGACCGGTACCATCCACTTAGTGGCCATCTCCGGCCTGCATATTGGGTTGATCGCCCTTGGCGCGGGGTTTGTGGTCCGCAGGCTGCTTCTCTGGTTGCAGGGATCCTTCCCCTCTCCGCGTCACGGGCGTTACCTGGTCTATGTGTCTGTTGCCCTGGCTAGCATCGCCTACAGTCTTGCCGCCGGCTTCACGGTTCCGACACGCCGGGCATTGGTAATGGTGTTGGTTGCCGGCTGGGTGGTGATTCATGGCCGTCAGGTATCACCCTGGCAAGGACTGATGCTGGCCCTGTTTCTGGTGCTTCTGGCGGATCCGTTTTCCCCGCTTGATCAGGGTTTCTGGTTATCCTTCGGTGCTGTCACCGTGCTGGTGTTGGTGTTTTCCCGGCGTTTGTCCTCCCCGGGCTGGGGCGGGGCCCTGATGCTTGCGCAAGTTGCGGTGTTTGCCGGTCTATGGCCGGTACTCGCCGTACTGGGGCAGGGGCAGCCTGTCTCGGGGCTGCTGGCCAATGTGTTCGCCATTCCCTGGGTGTCTGTCGTTGTGATGCCGGTCTTGATGATCGGAGCTGCGCTGATATGGCTGCTGCCGCAGAGTCAGGCGTGGGTTCTGGACTGTTATGACCTGGTGCTCGGAGTATTGTGGAGCGTGTTGGAATGGCTGTCCTGCCTGGATCTGCCAGATAGCAATCCCGGTGTTGCCACAACACTGGGGGTTGCTGTGGTGGCCATCCTTGCCCTTATTGTCCCATCGTTGCGGATTCGTCTGGTGGTCACCATCGTAATGGTGTCCTGGTTGTTGGTATCCCTGCTTGTGGAGCGGGATGATAACCCCTGGGTGGAGACGCCGGAGGTTTGGGTGTGGGATGTTGGTCAGGGACTGTCGCTGCTTGTTCGTCATCAGGATCAGGTATTGTTGTACGACACCGGGCCATCTATTCCCGGCGTTTTTTCCGCTGTTGAATCGGTTCTCATTCCCAATTTATCGGATCTGGGCGTAGGCACCATCAATACGTTGGTGATCAGCCATGGCGACAGTGACCATGCAGGGGGATTACCCCTGTTGTTCGCTACCTTGCCGGTGTCGGAGCTGATTGTCGGGGAGCCGGGACGTACAGCTGAGCGCTCGGGTGAGGGTGGGCCGGTGCCCGAGCTTTGTCGCCCGGAGCTGGTCCGGTACATCGGGGAGCTGACTGTGGGCTTTTGGCGGGATCCTGAAGCGACGACAGCCTCGGATTCAAACGATACGTCCTGCGTGGTGACCGTCACCAGTTCGGACGGAGCCATCCAGATAGTGTTGCCCGGAGATATCTCGAAACAGGTGGAGTTCCGCATGCCAGATCAACCCCTGCTTTCCGACTGGGCATCCGAAGATGCCTTCCGGATTGTCCTGGCGCCTCATCACGGCAGCAAAACCTCATCTTCCCTTTCCTGGGTAGAGTGGCTCCATCCGGACCTGGTGATATACAGCGCAGGGTATCGGCACCGCTTCGGGCATCCGCACCCATCGGTCGTTGAGCGCTACCGGGTGGTAGGCAGTCTGCAGCTGAATACCGCCTATTCTGGTGCAATCCGGTTGGTGATAGACAAAAAAGGCCTCGGGGTGGAGCAGCAACGGCAGTCAGCACCGTTCTGGATTCGGCGGCCTGTAACGGATTGGTGGGCTTTGTAAAATACCGTGACACAACGGGTGTGGCCTGCGGCGGCAGCTATGCTAAAGTAGCGCGGCTTGTTAACAATCAGGGAGACCAAGCGTGTTCGAGCTGTTGAAAGCCGGTGGCATTCTGATGGTGCCAATTGTAGCCTGTTCCATCCTGGCACTTGCCATAATCCTTGAACGTTTCTGGACGTTGCGGCCCTCGAGGGTGGCGCCCGCCCAGACCATTAACGAACTCTGGCGCTGGATCAAGAAAAAAGAGCTGAATGGCCGCAAGCTGAAGGCGCTGCAGGGGTCGTCTCCCCTTGGCCGGATTCTCGCTGGCGGGCTGATGAATGCGAAACATGGCCGCGAGATCATGAAGGAAAGCATTGAGCATGAGGCCAGCCAGGTTATCCATGACCTCGAACGTTTCCTCAATCCCCTCGGTACCGTAGCCACCATTACGCCATTGCTCGGTCTTCTGGGCACAGTGATCGGGATGATCAAGGTATTTGCCGAAATTCAGTTGGCCGGTGTCGGTAACGCTGGCAATCTGGCCGGCGGTATCTCAGAGGCGTTGATTACCACCGCGGCAGGGCTGAGTGTTGCCATTCCGGCGCTGATTGGCCACCGATATTTCATTCGTCGCGTTGATGAGTTGGTGGTGGGCATGGAGCAGGAAGCCATCAAGCTGGTGGAAGTGGTCCATGGTGACCGTGAAATCGACGTGGAAGGAGCCTGAACGCCGTGAAGTTCAAGCGCCAGAGAAGCCAGGAGGTCGGAGTAGACCTGACGCCGCTGATTGACGTGGTGTTCCTGCTGCTGATCTTCTTTATGGTCTCCACGACCTTCACCCGTGAGAGCCACCTTCAGGTGGAACTGCCCCAGGCGAGCGCGGAAGCACGTGCGGAGACTGAGGTGCGGGAGATTGATGTGGTGATCAACGCCGAGGGCCAGTACATTCTCAACGACCGAACCCTGGTCAATAATCGCCGGGAGACCCTGGAGCGGGCAGTGCGGGAACTCTCGGAAGGGGATAGCTCGTTGCCCTATGTGATCACGGCAGATGCCCGGACACCCCATGAGTTTGTAGTCAGGGCTATGGATGTGGCCGGTCGTCTGGGATTCGCAAAACTGAGCATTACCACTGAGCGGGAGGCTGACGGGCAGTGAATGATTCTGCTAGGGCTGACGTCAGCGAGTCTCAGGGCGTCTCCAATTGGGCAACCTATAAACGTCTGCTGGCCTACGTCAAACCATTCTGGCTGGCGTTTTCGCTGGCGGTTCTCGGTAACGTGATCTATGCCGCCGCCTCTACTGGTATGGCGGCGGCCATGGAGTACGTCATTGAAGCCATTGAGAACCCCACGGAACAGAACCGCATCCTGCTCACGCTGCTGATAGTCGGTGTATTTGCCTTCCGTGGTGTGGGTACTTTCCTGAGTCAGTACTTCATCAGTTACGTCGGGCGTCAGGTTATTAATGCGTTGAGGAATCAGGTCTTCGACCGGCTGATGAGCCTGCCCTCCCGTTACTTCGATGACAATGCCTCCGGTCGCCTGGTCTCCAAGCTTACCTTTAACGTCGAGCAGGTCGCGGAGGCAACCACCAATGCGGTGACAATCACCTTGCGGGAAGGCCTGACCATACTTGGCCTGCTGGGTTTCATGCTCTACACCAACTGGAAACTGACCCTGGTATTCCTCGCGGTGGGGCCCATTATCGGGTTGGTGGTTAACTACGCCAGTAAACGATTCCGCAGGATCAGTAAGCGGATACAGGGCTCGATGGGGGATATTACCCACGTGGCATCTGAATCCATCTCCGGGTATCGCGTCGTTCGCACTTTTGGGGGTGAGGATTACGAGCGTGAGCGGTTCCGGGATGTCAGCGAACGCAACCTGAAACAAAGCCTGAAGATGGCTTCCACCCAAGCCATAAGCGTACCGGTTATTCAGGTTCTGGTGGCGCTGGCCATTGCTGCGCTGGTCTGGACCATGCTGGCGCCGGAAATTCGCGGCGAAATGAGCACCGGTGAACTGATTGCTTTCATTACTGCCGCCACCACCATGGCCAAGCCGATTCGGCAGGTGACATCCGTGCACGCGAAAATCCAGAAAGGTGTCGCTGCTGCCCACGATGTGTTCGGTACCATGGACGAAGAGCCCGAGCACGATAACGGCACCTACAGCCCGACGCGGGTGAACGGCGACATTACGTTTGATGATGTGTCCTTTCGCTACCGGGATCAGTTGGATGACGTGCTGACCGGTATCTCGGTGGATATCCCGGCGGGCCAGAGCGTGGCGCTGGTCGGTCGGTCCGGTAGTGGAAAATCCACCATGGTCAGCTTGTTGCCCCGTTTTTATGAATACACCGGGGGAGACATCCGCATAGACGGCCATTCGCTCAAAGAGTTCACCCTCCAGGCGTTGCGTGCGCAAATTGCCCTGGTTACCCAGAATGTGGTGCTGTTTAACGATACCATCGCCTCTAACATTGCCTACGGAGCCCTGCGTCATTGCAGTCGAGAGGAAATTCGTGAGGCTGCCGCCAAGGCTCACGCCCTGGAGTTCATCGACCGGATGCCCGGCGGGCTGGATACCATGATCGGGGATAACGGTGTCATGCTCTCCGGAGGCCAGCGGCAGCGCCTGGCCATTGCCAGGGCGCTGCTCAAGAATGCGCCGATCCTGATACTGGATGAGGCAACATCTGCACTGGATACCGAATCCGAGCGACACATCCAGGAGGCGCTGGAAACGGTGATGCAGGGTAGGACCACGTTGGTTATTGCGCACCGCCTGTCGACTATTGAGAAGGCCGATCGCATCCTGGTGATGGACGGCGGCCAGATCATCGAGTCCGGCCGGCATGATGAGCTTCTGGCCGCTGACGGTGCCTACGCCCAATTGCATCAGATGCAGTTCAGCGAGCAGGCATGATCACGCTGACGGACAGGCTCTGGTATAGCCATGGCCGGCCTTTGTGGCCGTTGTATCCGTTAGCCTGGTTGTATCGGATGGTGGCCGAGGGGAGGCGACGGAAAGCCTGGCAGGTAAAAGACGAGCCTTTGCCAGTACCTGTTGTTGTGGTTGGGAATATTACCGCGGGTGGAACAGGGAAATCCCCGCTGACGGCCTGGCTTGTGAGCCTGTTGAAAGAGCAGGGTTGGCGACCGGTGATACTGAGCCGGGGATATGGCGGTCGTTCCAATGAATACCCCCTGCAGGTCGACCCGGGTACCGGCGCTGAAGTGGCTGGCGATGAGCCGGTGATGTTAGCACTGGAAACCGGTTGCCCTGTGGTGGTGGACCCCCAGAGAAAGCGCGGTGCCTTGTGGGCACTTGAACATCAGCTTGGCGACGTGCTGATCTGTGACGATGGATTGCAGCATTACCGGTTGCCCCGGGATATCGAACTGGCGGTATTCGATGCCGAGAGAGGCATCGGGAACGGGGCGGGCATTCCCGTTGGCCCCCTGCGCGAACCACTGGACAGGCTCTCGGGCGTGGATTTCGTGGTGACCAATGGCGGCACTCTGGAAGAGCTGGAGCATCCAGCCCAGTTCGCCATGACCCTTGAACCTGCAGAATTACGTAATCTGAAAACCGGTAAAACGGCTTCCCTCGACTGTCTTCGTGACAAACAGGTGCATGCTGTTGCGGGTATCGGTAATCCAGGGCGTTTTTTCGCTACACTGGAAGCACTCGGAGCCCGGGTTTCTGCGACAGCCTTCGCGGACCACCACAAGTTTCGTGCCGCGGATCTTCAGGTAGGCGACGGTGACTGGCTGCTGATGACGGCCAAGGATGCAGTAAAATGTCGTGAATTTGCTCCGGACAATGCCTGGGTGCTGTCGGTGCAGGCAAAACTGCCAGAGACCTTTGCTACGGCATTCCTGGCCCGTGTACAGGAATGCAAGGATTATTTAACAATTGATGAACCTGTGAGAGCGCATAATGGATAAGAAATTGCTGGCCATGCTGGCTTGTCCCGTCTGTAAAGGGGACCTGAAACTGAACCGGGAAAAAACCGAGCTGATCTGCTACCAGGATGCCATGGCGTTTCCAATCCGTGAGGGCATTCCGGTCATGCTGGCAACGGAAGCCCGTACCTTGTCCACTGACGAGCGCCTCGATAAACGCTGATAGGTGAGTTCCATGTCTTTTACGGTGGTGATTCCTGCCCGTTACGCTTCCACACGTCTACCCGGAAAGCCATTGGCAGATATAGCCGGGAAGCCGATGATCCAGCATGTCTATGAACGTGCCGGGGAGAGCAGTGCCAGTCGTGTGGTTATAGCCACTGATGACAAGCGAATTGAAGCAGCTTGCCGTGCATTTGGTGCGGAAGTGGTCATGACCTCGCCAGACCATGTCAGTGGTACGGACCGGTTGGAGGAAGTGGCCCGCAAGCTGGAGTTTGCCCCGGATGACAGGGTGGTCAATGTCCAGGGCGACGAGCCGCTTATCCCGCCATCCCTGATCGATCAGGTGGCCGCCAACCTGAAGCGTTTTCCTGATGCCGCCATAGCGACTCTGTGCGAAAAAATCACGGATGTATCCAGCGTGTTCAACCCGAATGTGGTGAAAGTGGTGTCTGATCATCTGGGCATGGCTCATTACTTCAGTCGCGCGCCAATACCTTGGGCGAGGGACACCTGGACTAATGGGGACTGGTCGTTGTGGACCGCCGCAATTCCGGACGAAGTGGACTACTACCGTCACATTGGCATCTATGGTTACCGCGTACGTTTGTTGACGGATTTTGTCCGCTGGGCACCCGCGCCTACCGAGATGACGGAATCCCTGGAACAGCTGAGGGCGCTGTATAACGGAGCTCGCATTCACGTGGAAGAGGCCTCCGAGACGCCACCTGCAGGTGTCGATACAGAAGCCGACCTCGAACGACTGAGGCAGTGGATGGAAGCAGAGGCGCGGGGCGTATGACCATGCGAAAATCAGTGAGCGTTCTTTTCGTCTGTCTTGGCAATATCTGTCGGTCTCCCAGCGCCGAGGGTGTTTTTCGCAGAGCGGTCCATAAAGCGGGTCTGGAGGAGATGATCGATATCGACTCCTGTGGCACAGGCGACTGGCATATCGGCAAGGCTCCGGATGATCGTGCCCGGCAAAAGGCTAGCCAGCGAGGCGTCGATATTTCCGGTCTTCGTGCCCGACAGTTCCGCGCCAGTGATCTGGAATGTTTCGATTACATTCTGGTGATGGATCGACAGAACCTTGCGGACGTCCGGGATATCTGGCGTCAGAATGGTGGCACGGAACCCGAGCTATTCCTGAATTATGGTCGAAGTGAGCGCGAGGAAGTGCCTGATCCCTATTACGGTGGCGACAAGGGTTTCGAAACCGTGCTGGATCTCATTGAAGACGCCAGCGAGGGTCTCCTGGATGCGATACGGAGGCGTCAGGCTTGAGCCTTCCACCAGAGCTTGATCAGCATGTCAGCCTGACGGCGATGAACAGTATGTCTATCCCGGCCAGCGCCCGTTGGTTTGCGGAAGTGACCTCCGACCAGGATCTTCAAGCCCTGCTTGGGATCGCAGCGCAGAAAGACCTGGCCACCTTGATTCTGGGAGGTGGCAGTAACCTGATCTTTGCCGGTGATTTTGAAGGGCTGGTGTTGCACATGTCGATAACCGGGCGCCGCTGGGAACAGGTCGATGGGGATTCAGCTGTCCTGGTGTTGGGGGCGGGGGAGAACTGGCATGAGTCCGTACTCTACGCAGCTTCTGCGGGCTACCGTGGTATCGAAAACCTGGCGCTGATCCCCGGGACGGCAGGAGCGGCCCCGGTGCAGAATATAGGCGCCTATGGCGTGGAGCTGAAAGATACCCTGGTGAACGTCACGGCCTTCGACCGTAAAACCGGCAAATGGGTGGTCCTGGCCAACGAAGAGTGCGGGTTCGGGTATCGGGACAGCCTGTTCAAGCACCAGCCCGGACGGTATGTTATCACCGAGTTGCGCCTACGCCTGTGCCGAACCAGGGAGCTGTCGCTGGGGTATGCCGATCTGGCCAATTACTTCGACGGAACCGACACCTCCGCCCTGACCGCGCTGGATGTCGCCCAGGCGGTCATGGCGGTACGTCGTCGTAAGCTTCCGGAGCCCCAGCAGATTCCCAACGCTGGCAGCTTTTTCAAGAACCCGGTGGTGGACCTGAAAGTCTGGGACGAGCTCAAGTTGGCATACCCGGACTTGCCCGGTTATCCGGGCGAACGGACTGCTAAGCTGGCGGCGGCCTGGCTCATTGATCAGTGCGGCTGGAAGGGGTTTCGTAACGATCGCGTTGGCGTCCACAATCGTCAGGCGCTGGTGCTGATCAATCATTCGGGCGGCAGTGGGTCGGATGTGCTTGCGCTGGCGGAGCGTATCCGACAGGACGTCATGGCGAAGTTTGGGATAGCACTGGAAATGGAGCCTGGTGTTATTCCGCCGGACGGTGCATTGAGGGTGTGACCCCAATGCACCTGTCTGGTACCTGTGTCAGAGCCCTTTTCGGGGCGAGGCGTTAATCAGGAAAGGCAGGGCTTCATCCAAAGTGACGTCCTGTTTGTCGGCGTCACGACGTCCCTTGTATTCCAGAGTGCCAGCCTCTAGGCCGCGGTCAGACACTACAAAACGGTGGGGAATGCCGATCAGTTCCATATCGGCGAACTTGACGCCGGGACGCTCTTTCCGGTCGTCCAACAGGACGTCAAAACCGGCCTGACGGAGCTGATCGTATAGTTTCTCCCCGGCTTCCGCTACCGCTGGCGATTTGTGGGCATTCAGTGTGACCACAGCAACTTCAAAGGGGGCAATGGCGTCGGGCCAGATAATGCCCTTGTCGTCGTGGTTCTGCTCGATGGAGGCAGCCACAATCCGGGAAACGCCGATGCCATAGCAACCCATCTCCAGAATCACGCTTTTGCCATTCTCATCCAGCACTGTGGCATTCATCGCTGTGCTGTATTTGTTGCCGAGCTTGAAAATGTGGCCTACTTCGATACCGCGACGGATTTCCAGGGTGCCCTTGCCGTCCGGGCTGGCGTCGCCTTCGACCACATTACGGAGGTCCTCGATACGGCCGAGCTCTGCATCACGGCCCCAGTTAACGCCAGTCAGATGGAAGCCTTCTTTGTTGGCACCACAGACGAAGTCCGCCAGGTGCGCGGCACTCCGGTCAACAATCACGGGTACCGGCAGATTGACAGGTCCGATGGAACCGGCCTTGCAACCAGTTGCTTTCTCGATTTCTTCATCGGTGGCCATGGTCAGAGGCGCGGCGATACCGGGTAGATTTTCGGCCTTGATCTCGTTCAGGGTGTGATCACCACGGAGTATCAGGGCCACGACGCCGGACTCGCCGTTTTCGTCGTCTTCGGCTTTAACCAGCAGGGTTTTCACGGTGCGGGTAGCGTCGATACCAAGGAATTCCGCAAGGGCGTCGATCGTACGCTGGTCCGGCGTTGATACTTCTTTCAGCTCTTCCGACGGTGCAGGGCGATCACCAGCGGGTGCAATCGCTTCGGCTTTCTCGATGTTCGCGGCGTAGTCACTATCGCTGCTGAACACAATGTCGTCTTCGCCGGATGACGCCAGTACATGAAATTCGTGCGAGGCACTGCCACCGATGGCGCCGGAGTCAGCCTGAACGGGGCGGTAGTCGAGACCGAGACGATCAAAAATGGCGCAATAGGTGCGGTGCATGACCTGGTAGGTTTCGTTCAGGGATTCCGCGTTCAGATGGAAGGAGTAGGCATCCTTCATGATGAATTCCCGGGCGCGCATGACGCCGAAACGCGGACGACGTTCGTCACGGAATTTGGTCTGGATCTGGTAAAAGTTGGACGGCAGCTCTTTGTAGCTCTTCAACTCGTTACGAATCACGTCCGTAATGACCTCTTCATGGGTCGGACCGAAACAGAAATCGCGACCGTGGCGATCATTCATCCTCAGCAGTTCGCCGCCGTATTGTTCCCAGCGACCGGATTCCTGCCATAGCTCTGCCGGTTGCACGGCTGGCATTAACACTTCCTGGGCACCACTCTTGTCCATTTCCTCCCGCACGATACGCTCAACTTTGCGCAGGGTTCGCAGACCCATCGGCAGCCAGGTGTAAAGGCCCGAGGCAAGTTTACGGATCATACCGGCCCGGAGCATCAACTGGTGACTGATAACTTCTGCGTCCGCGGGTGTTTCTTTCTGGGTAGCAATCAGGAAACGGCTTGCTCGCATTGTGTCTTCCGTATGAGGTTGTGAAGGTTCTTCGACTAATGGACAGGCGCGATATGGCGCGCCTGGACCTTTATTTATCGTAAAGTGGTGGTTATTGTACGGAGCCTGTCACACAAGGTACAGATCGAGTGGCTATATGACCGCAGACAACACAGAAGCACCCATTAGTGTCACCCCGCGCCGGAAACCGGTTCAAGCCCGTAGCCGTGAGCGCGTGAACACCATCCTTGAACATGCTGCCGCCATCTTCCATGAGGTTGGCGTGGATAGTACCAGTATGTCAGCCATTGCGCGGCAATCGGATATGTCGCTGGCATCCCTGTACCGTTATTTCCCGAACAAGGTCGCTATCGTAAAAGCGATCGCAGAACGCCATGTTGAAAGCATGGAAACCGCATTGCGGGAGCGGTTGGGCGAGGTCAGCATGGTGGATGCTGTCGATGTATTGATTGATCTTTTTTACGAGTTCTACAGGACAGAACCTGCTTACTCTGCGATCTGGAGTGGTGTCGAGGCCATGCCGGAATTGCGCGAGCTGGATCTCCGGGAACTCTACAATAACGCCAAGGATCTGGACGCCCGCTTGAGTGAAGAATACCCTCACATTCCCGATGACCGACGCTGGAATGCTTGCCTGACGGTGCCCCGGTCCGCCGGGTCTGTTTTGAGACTGGCGGCGACATTGCCAGAGGGCGAGGCACGACTCCTGGTTTCCGAGCTCAAATGTATGGTGAGGGCCTATTTGCGGGAACTCGTTTGTGGATAATGCCGCCGTATCAGGATAAATAGCCAAGGGGCAGCGCCGTGCTGTCGATCACCCGGCGCAGAACAAAACTGGAATGGACACCGCTGACCCCCTGAATGCGGGTAATGCGGTTGAGAAGAAAATGGTGGTAGTGATCCATGTCTGGCACCACAACTTTCAGCATATAGTCGGCATCCTGGCCGGTGATCAGATAGCATTCCTGAACTTCCGGATATTCCGCCACCTGCTCCTCAAACGCTGCGAAACGTTCAGGCGTGTGGCGATCCATGCCGATCAGTATTATGGCGGTCAGTGATAACCCCAGCTTCTTATGGTCCAGGATGGTCACCTTCCGCACGATCACGCCGGCGTCCTCCATGGCTCTGACCCGCCGGAGGCAGGGGGAGGGGGATAATCCCACTTTGTCAGCGAGTTCCTGGTTGGTAAGAGAGCCGTCCTGCTGCAATTGTTCCAGGATTCTACGATCGGTTTTGTCGATTTTTATGAGGTTGTCCGGAGTGGTTGGCATGATATTGCGTCCTTTCTGTTTTTGTAGGCAGAAAACACCAAAATACTAGATTAAAAATGAAAAATAGCAATCATTTGTCCCGGAATCCCGGTTAATCTGTCCACCATACATAGATTGTCCCTGAAAAGCGCAAGGAATAGACGTCATGGCATTTGATCATCGCAAGTATGTTGCTTTTACCCCGGTTGCCAAGAAGAATCGTCGCTGGCCGGATCGTGTGATTGAAAAAGCGCCCACCTGGTGTGCGGTGGACCTTCGTGATGGTAACCAGGCGCTGGTCAAACCTATGTCTGTTGCCCAGAAGCAGCGGCTGTTCGATTTGCTGGTAAAACTGGGCTTCAAGGAAATTGAAATCGGTTTTCCGGCCGCCAGTCAGCCGGATTTTGATTTTTGTCGCAAGTTGATTGAAGAGGATCGCATCCCGTCGGATGTGAAAATCCAGGTGTTGACCCAGGCGCGCCCGGAGCTCATTGAGCGTACCTATGAAGCATTGCAGGGCGCGAAGCAGGCGATTGTCCACGTTTACAACTCCACCTCCACTGTTCAGCGCGAGCAGGTATTCGGTCTCGACCGCGATGGTATTCGGGATATCGCGGTCAATGGCGCCCGGTTGGTCAAGGAAATTGCTGCGCGCCACCCTGAAACGGAATGGAGCTTCCAGTACTCCCCGGAAAGCTTCACCGGCACCGAACTGGACTTTGCTGCTGAAGTGATTGATGCCGTCAACGACGTATGGCGTCCGGACCAGGGCCAGCCGGTCATCATCAATCTGCCGGCCACCGTGGAGATGGCGACACCGAACGTATTTGCCGACCAGATTGAGTGGATTTGCGATCAGGTCCGGTACCGTGAGCACATCAGTATCAGTGTTCATACCCACAATGACCGTGGATGCGCGGTAGCGGCTGCGGAGCTGGCGGTTATGGCGGGCGCTGACCGGGTGGAAGGTACCCTGATGGGGAATGGTGAGCGCACCGGGAATATGGATCTGGTCACCATGGCTATGAACCTGTACTCCCAAGGTATCGATCCGACACTGGATCTGTCCTGTATGGCCGAGATTACCGAGGTGGTTGAGGCCTGTACTGAAATTTCGACCCACCCACGCCATCCCTATGCGGGTGAGTTGGTCTTTACGGCTTTCTCCGGCAGTCATCAGGATGCCATTCGCAAGTGTCTCTCCAAGCGCAAGGACGGAGATATCTGGAGCGTTGCCTATCTGCCCATCGATCCCCGGGATCTCGGTCGCCGGTATGAAGAGGTGGTTCGTATCAACAGCCAGTCCGGCAAAGGTGGTGTGGCCTACGTATTGGAGCGTGATTACAAAATCACTCTGCCGCGCTGGTTGCAGATCGAGTTCAGTAAAGTGGTGCAGAGTGAGGCAGAGGTCAACGGCGGAGAAATTGATTCCCTGACCATTCATCGCCTGTTTGAAGAGCGATACCTGAAAGTCCACGAGGCATGGGCGTTAACGTCCTATGATCTGCATCGCGACGAAGACGGTGTGGTGGCCGTCGTCAGTATGGGGCAGGGCGATCGCCAGATTCGTCTGGAAGGACGTGGCCTCGGCGCTGTGGAAGCAGTGTCCGCAGCCCTCGAAGATCGGTACGGAGTGAAAATTGCGGTTGAAGCGTACGACGAGTTTGCTTTGGGTGAGGGCACCAATGCCAATGCACTGGCCTGTATTCGCTTGACCGCCAACGGAGCCCATTGCAGTGCCGCGGCACTGGCGGAGGATACGACGTCTGCTACTCTTCAGGCCCTGTTCTCGGCGGTTGCTCAGGTAGTCAATGCATCGGCGAACACTGGAGAAGTGGCGGAGTCCATGGAATCTGCGGGAGCCTGAACGGGTTCCAGGCAATAAAAAGCCGGCATGCGCCGGCTTTTTATTGCCTGGTTGTTGCCATTGCCCGTGAGGGGCAAAAGCGGTCCCGCAACCTCAGACCGGGGTTACGTTTTCCGCCTGGGGACCTTTCGGGCCCTGTGTTACGGTGAACTGCACCTGCTGACCTTCGGTCAGGGTACGGAAACCGCTGGCATTGATTGCACTGTAGTGAACGAACACGTCACTGCCACCATCCTGAGCGATGAAGCCAAAGCCCTTGGACTCGTTAAACCACTTAACGTGGCCGGTTTTTGTATCAGACATTGATCTTTCCTGTATTCCTGAAATTTTGCCCTCACGGGACCTTCGGTTTTTCTGGAGTTAAACCGATGCTGAGAAATCCGAGCGTACTGAGGAAGGGGCAACGAAGAGCACTGCGGCAGGACGTTGGAGCACTTTCACCAAATACCGCTGTATTTTCACAGCAATTTCAGTATAGACCGACTTTCGGGGTCGTCAACGCTTTTTGATGACTTTTATTCAGGTTTTTAAGGCAGAAAAAACAACGGCTTGTCACGAAATCGTCACGGAATATCCCGGCCTGTACAGGGCCGGGATATTCCGGTCGGTTCTCGCTGGCGCTGGGTCAGTTCCGGAAATGTTGTCGGATTTCTTCCAGAATTGCCGGGTCATCAATGGTGCTCGGGACCGAGTAGTCTTCGCCGTCTGCTATCTGGCGGATAACCCGTCGGAGTATTTTTCCGGAACGGGTTTTCGGCAGGCGCTCAACAACCATGGCCCGTCGGAAGCAGGCGATGGCGCCAATTTTTTCGCGCACCATATCCACCAATTCCTCCTCCAGCTCATCGTGGTCAATGGTCGCTCCATCTTTGATGAGAACCAGGCCCACGGGGATCTGACCTTTCATTTCATCCTGGGCGCCAACCACACAACACTCGGCGATGGCAGGGTGAGAGGCAACCACTTCCTCCATTTCCCCGGTCGACAGGCGGTGGCCAGCGACGTTAATGACATCATCGGTCCGGCCCATGACAAACACGTAGCCGTCATCATCAATGAAACCACCATCTCCCGAGCTGTAGAAGCCTTTAATTGGATCGAGATAGGTTTTGCGGAAGCGCTCATCGTCGCCCCACACAGTCATCATGCAGCCGGGGGGTAATGGGAGTTTGACTGCGATCTGTCCCTGTTCTTCCGCAGGCACCTGGTTGCCCTCCATGTCCACCACCTGGACATTGAAGCCGGGGGAAGGAACCGTGGCGGAGCCGGGCTTGGTGGCCATCATTTCGATGCCCACCGGGTTGCAGCAAATGGCCCAGCCGGTTTCGGTCTGCCACCAGTGGTCCAGCACAGGCAACCCGGTCTGTTCCCGCAGCCACTCGTAGGTTGCGGGGTCCAGGCGTTCGCCGGCCAGGAACAGCCTTTTCAGGGAGCTGATATCGTACCGCGAGAGGTGGTCCGCTTCCGGGTCTTCCTTGCGCACCGCGCGAAAGGCCGTTGGCGCGGTAAACAGCATGTTGACCTTATGGTCCTGAACCACGCGCCAGAACGCCCCCGCATCCGGTGTCTTGACCGGTTTGCCCTCGTAAAGAATGGTTGTGCAGCCGGCAAACAGGGGGGCATAGACGATGTAGCTGTGGCCAACGACCCAGCCTACGTCTGATGCGGCCCAGTAAACATCGCCGGGTTTGGCATCATAAACCAGTTTCATGCTGTAACGGAGTGCGACAGCGTGGCCGCCGTTGTCTCTCACCACGCCCTTGGGTTTGCCTGTGGTACCTGAGGTGTAAAGGATGTAAAGCGGATCGGTGGATTTGACCGGGACAGGCTCTACCGGCCGGGCGTTGGCTGTCAGCTCTGACCAGTCATAATCCCGTCCTTCCTGTAGGTGTGCTGTGACCTGGGGGCGCTGATACAGAATGCAGAAATCGGGTTTATGGGTGGCCTGGTCGATGGCTTTGTCCACTAGGGGTTTGTATTCAATGAGTTTCGTTACTTCAATGCCACAGGAAGCGCTAATGATGGCCTTGGGTTGGGCGTCGTCAATGCGTACCGCCAGTTCGTGGGCAGCAAACCCACCGAATACCACGGAGTGTATGGCCCCGATCCGGGCGCAACCCAGCATCGCGACAACCGCTTCCGGTATCATCGGCATGTAGATGATAACGCGGTCACCCTTGGTAATTCCCCGGTCTCTCAGGGCCCCGGCAAACCTGGCGACTTCAGCGGTCAGTTCGTTATAGGTGTAGGATTTCTGGGTGTTGGTTACGGGCGAATCGTAGATGAGGGCAGTCTGATCTCCGCGGCCTGCACGGATGTTGGCGTCAAGCGCGACATCGCAGGTGTTGAGCTCGCCATCGGGAAACCACTCGCCATGACCATTATCGGTTGCCTGCCAGATGGTGTCGGGCGATTTGAACCAGTCAATATTCGCTGCCTGTTCCCGCCAGAACTCGTCAGGCCTGTCGATCGAGCGCCTGAATTCAGAGTTGTAGTCCATTCCATCTACCTCATGATCCTGTTGTTGTTTTAATGATGTTAACGACAACTGTAGGC
>JAKLLS010000051.1 GCA_022014155.1 Marinobacter sp.
TCACCACGGAAATCTTGATTTCGGACGTGGAGATCATCTGAATATTGATACCCTCATGGGAGAGAGCTTCAAACATCCTGGTTGCCACACCAGCATGTGAGCGCATGCCGACGCCAACAATGCTCACCTTTGCAATTTTACTGTCACCACCAACGTCACGAGCTCCCAGCTCGTCCGCTACACCCCGGAGCACTTCCTGAGCCCGTTTGAAATCATTGCGATGAACCGTAAAGGTAAAGGACGTGCGGTTATCCTCACCCACGTTCTGCACAATCATATCAACTTCAATATTAGCGTCGCTAACGGGTTTCAGTATACGCAAAGCACTGCCAGGTGTATCGGGCACACCGGAAATAGTGACCTTGGCTTCATCACGGTTGAAAGCGATACCGGAGACGACCGGTTGTTCCATGGCGTTATCATCCTCAAAAGTAATCAGGGTGCCTTCGCCTTCCTGGAAGCTGGAAAGAACCCTTAAAGGAACATTGTACTTACCTGCAAACTCGACGGCACGAATCTGCAGCACCTTTGATCCCAGGCTGGCCATTTCCAGCATTTCCTCAAAGGTGATTCGCTCGAGCCGCCGCGCACTGTCGACAACACGAGGATCGGTCGTGTAGACCCCATCCACATCGGTATAGATCTGGCATTCGTCGGCTTTCAACGCCGCTGCCAGTGCAACGGCCGTGGTATCCGATCCACCACGACCAAGCGTGGTGATATTGCCGCTTTCATCTATGCCCTGGAAACCAGCAACCACAACCACCCTGCCCGCATCCAGATCTTCGCGCATACGCTGCTCATCAATCTGTTTAATGCGAGCCTTGGTATGAGAGCTATCGGTCACGATACGGACCTGAGAGCCTGTATAGGAACGCGCGGTGCATCCCAACTTCTGCAGTGCCATGGACAGCAACGCAATCGTTACCTGCTCGCCGGTAGAGACCAGCACATCCATTTCCCGGGGCGTGGGCTCTTCCATAATGTCATTTGCCAATGCAATCAGGCGATTGGTTTCGCCACTCATGGCGGACACTACCACAACCACATCATGCCCCTCACGGCGGAAGTGGGCCACTTTCTCGGCCACCGCCTGAATACGCTCGGTAGTCCCTACCGACGTACCACCGAATTTTTGAACCAACAGAGCCATTTTCTTCCCGGTATCCTGAAATAGGACAAAGGCGGAGCCAAAGCCCCGCCGGCTAAAAATCAAACGGACAGGATTATAAACGCCTACCCGCTATCACGACAGTTGCTTATGCAATATTTTCTTTAACCCAGGCAGGCACGCCTGCCAGGGCATCAGCCAATCGGGAGGGATCGTTACCACCACCCTGAGCCATATCCGGACGACCACCACCTTTACCATCAACCTGAGCCGCGAGATGCTTCATCAGATCCCCGGCCCTGATCTTCCCGGTGGCCGACTTGGTAACACCGGCAACCAGCGTCACTTTGCCGTCTTCAACACTGGCAAGCACCACAACGCCTTCACCAAGCTTGTTCTTCAACTGATCTGTCGTTTCCATCAATGCCTTGCGGTCAGCGCCTTCCAGCTCAGAAGCCACCACTTTCAGCCCACCCACGTCAACGGCGGAACCCGCCAGATCGGTTCCGGCGGAACTGGCCAGTTTGGCCTTGAGGGCTGTCAATTCTTTTTCCAGCTGTCGATTGCGCTCGACGGTTTGCTGAACTTTTTCGATCAGCGATTCCCGGGTTCCTTTCACCAGCCCGGCTGCTTGCTTCAGAGTTTGCTCAGTTTCGTCGACCCACTCCATTGCGCCGAAGCCGGTGACGGCCTCAATGCGGCGAACCCCGGAGGAAATACCACTTTCTGAGGTGATGCGGAACAGGCCAATATCCCCGGTTCGAGCCACGTGGGTACCACCACACAGTTCGACGGAAAAATTATCCGAGCCCATGCTCAATACCCGCACAGTATCGCCATACTTCTCACCAAACAGGGCCACCGCACCTTTCGCCTGAGCCCGCTCCATATCGGTGACTTCCGTCTGTACCGGGGTGTTCGCAAGAACCTGCTCATTCACCTGACGTTCAATTTCCTTCAACTGCGCCGGCGTTACAGCCTCAAAGTGCGAGAAGTCGAAACGCAGTTTATCCGGGTCTACCAGCGAGCCTTTCTGGCTGACATGCTCGCCCAGCACATTACGCAATGCTGCATGCAACAGATGGGTGGCAGAATGGTTGCGCTTGGTGCGCTCGCGGCGGGCGTGATCGATACGGGCGTCCACTTCCAGCCCGGAGAACAGCTCTCCTTCAATGACGGTGCCAATATGAAGGTGGTTATCCCCTTCCTTGCGGGTATCGGTTACCTGAAAACGACCACCACTCCAGGTCAACAGGCCGGTATCACCTACCTGACCACCGGATTCCGCATAGAACGGCGTACGTTCCAGCACCACAACCGCTTCGTCCCCGGCTTCGGCCGCCTTCTCCTCACCGCCCACAATGACCGTTCGAATGGTTTCGTGGCCATCGATATGCTCGTAGCCGGTAAACTCAGTCTTGCCTTCAATGGACAGGCCGGCGGCGTTGTAATCAATGCCGAACTTGCTGGCGGCACGGGCCCGTTGACGCTGGCTTTCCATGGCCTTTTCATACCCTTCGTAGTCCAGGGTCAGGCCACGCTCACGGGCGATGTCATTGGTGAGATCCACCGGAAAACCGTAGGTGTCATACAGGGTGAAAATTGTCTCACCGGGAATGACGCTGCCTTTGAGCTCTGCAATGTCCTGCTCTAACAGACGCAGGCCCTTGTCCAGCGTCTTGGCGAACTGCTCTTCCTCCTGCAACAACACCTTTTCGATCTGCTTGCGACTGCTGACCAACTGCGGATAGGCATCGCCCATCAATTCAACCAGGGCGCCGGTAAGCTTGTAGAAGAACGGCTGGGTTGCGCCCAGCTTGTTACCATGGCGTGCTGCACGGCGAATGATCCGACGCAAAACAAAGCCACGGCCTTCATTGGAGGGCATAACGCCGTCGGAAATAAGAAACGCACAGGAACGGATGTGGTCGGCGACCACGCGTAGTGACGCTTCAGTGGTGGCGACACCGCCCAGAATTCCCGAGGCGGCTTCCAGCAGGTCCTGCATCAGGTCGATTTCGTAGTTGCTGTGCACGCCCTGGAGAACAGCGGCAATACGCTCAAGCCCCATGCCGGTATCTACAGACGGCTTTGGCAGATTCAGCATTTCGCCGTCAGCCGTGCGGTTGTACTGCATGAAGACCACGTTCCAGATTTCGATGTAACGGTCGCCGTCTTCTTCCGGACTGCCGGGAGGGCCACCGGCCACGTCCGGGCCATGGTCGTAGAAAATCTCCGTACAGGGACCGCAAGGCCCTGTGTCACCCATCTGCCAGAAGTTATCGGACGCATAGGGTGCGCCCTTGTTGTCGCCAATGCGTACAATTCGCTCTGCCGGAACGCCGATTTCCTTGTTCCAGATGTCGTAGGCCTCATCGTCCGAGGCGTAGACAGTCACCCACAACTTGTCTTTTGGCAGCTTGAGCCAGTCGTCACCGGTCAGGAACGTCCAGGCGAAGTTGATCGCTTCGCGCTTGAAATAATCGCCAAAGCTGAAATTGCCCAGCATTTCAAAAAAAGTGTGGTGGCGTGCGGTGTAACCCACGTTCTCAAGGTCATTGTGCTTGCCGCCGGCACGCACGCATTTCTGGGAGGTGGTCGCACGGGTGTAGTCACGCTCCTCGCGGCCAAGGAACAGATCCTTGAACTGGTTCATCCCCGCGTTGGTGAACAACAGGGTGGGATCGTCCGCCGGTACCAGCGAACTGCTCGGCACAATGGCATGCCCCTGCTGTTTGAAATAGTCCAGAAACGCCTGTCGCAACTCTGCGGTTTTCATAGCCCTTTGATACCCTTCTATAAACCCGTCGGGGTCCACGATTGAGAACACATACTTACATGCGTGTGCAAATCCGCTACTCTAGCACACGCCGAGAACAGGAAAAACGTGAAACATCACAGGAGACCCCATGCCCCGACGCTTTCATGACGCCGAGGAATTGCTGCCCCCCGCTACATTTATTAAACGACTTCTGACCATTATTTACGATGGGTTGATCTGCATTGCCGTGCTGCTGGTGGCAACCTGGATTTACACCATGATAGCCGGCTGGCTGACGGGGTGGGATCGCTATCAGGAAATGGCTGAAAGCGGCACTCTGGGCGGTGATCCGCTACTGACGTTTACCCTGTTCCTGGTGCTGTACCTGTTTTTCGCCTACTTCTGGACACGAACCGGCCAGACACTGGCCATGCAGGTGTGGCGAATTCGTATCGAAAACCTGGATGGCACCTCCGTGAGCTGGTCACAGGCCTTGCGTCGCTATGTCACAGCCGCGGCGGTTTTCTTTGTAACACTTCTGGCCTCCCATTACCTGGGGGCCATTACCCTGGTGATCACCCTACCCGCCATGCTATCCCTTTTCTGGCCCATTAACGGCTTATCCGTCACCGACCGGATCTCCGACAGCGTGGTGGTTCAGGTGCCCAAACAGGACAAGAAGTAGCTCTACTCTTCTTACCCCGCCCGTCGCATCAACACCGCACCGACAGCAGCGTTGATCGCGATGGGCATCAGGATAGCCAGAACCGGATTAAAACCGAAAACAAGACTCATCGGGCCAAGCAGGTCCTGCATGTATTTGAACAGCAGCCCGACGATCAGACCGGTAAAAACCCGAAACCCCATGGTTACCGAACGCAGGGGGCCAAAGATAAAGGAAATGGCCACCAGCACCATCACCGCCGTCCCCAGGGGCATCAGCACTTTCTTCCAGAACGCCAGCCAGTAGTTGGCCGAGCTTAGCCCCTGCTGGTCCAGATAACTGGCGTAGGTATATAGCCCGGTCACGGGCAGGTTTTCCGGCTTGACGATAAGCACGCTCAACACATCAGGCGATATCCCCGTCTCCCAACGCAGAGTTTCGTGGGTTTCCTGAGTCAGCTGTTCTTCACCCATCATGGTGGTGGTCACGTTCTGCAATTGCCAGTGATCGCCCTGATAAGTCGCACGCTCGGAAAAGCTGGCCGAGAGCATCCAGCGGTCGGCGTCGAAACGAAACAGGGAAACGCCCTGCAATTCGCCGTCCGGACTGACGGCGTTGAGATGCATGAACACGTCCCCTTCCCGGTGCCAGACCCCCGATGCCGTTGCGACATTTTCCCCTGCTCCCTGGGCGATCGCTTTCTGACTCTGGGCCATGCGCTCTGCCGGCGGCGCAACATATTCCCCAATAACCAGCCCGATCATCACCACAATCAGCGTGGGCTTCATCGCAGACCAGACAATACGTTTGATGGACACCCCGGCCGCACGGATAACGGTCAGCTCAGAGGAACTTGCCATCGCCCCCAGCCCCACAAGACACCCCATAAAGGCCCCCAGCGGCAGATAATCGTAAATACGGCGGGGCAGCGTCATGAGCACGTACCATAGTGCCTGAAGCGTCTGATAGTCGTTACGAGCGCCATCCAGTTCGGCAATAAAACCAAAAATCAGATCCAGGGACAGCACCACCACCATGACCAGGAACATGGCTCCGCCCACGGTACGCATGACGTATTGATCAATCTTACGCACGGGCCCGACCCTCCCTGAGCAGACGCCGCTTATACAGCCAGGCGGGACCAAACTGGAGCCACAACCCCAGCACCAGGAAAATGGCGTGCACCCATAACAGACCAATCCATTCCGGCACCTTGCCACTGGCGAGCGCGTCCCGGGCGACGATCAACAGACCAAGATAGGTGATGTAGACCAGCATTGCCGGCAGCAGGTGGAAAAAGCGGCCCTGGCGGGGATTCACCCGGCTCAACCGGACCGCCAGCAAGGTCACAATGGGAACGATCAGGGGCAAGGTGAATCGCCAGTGCAGCAATGCCCGATCTTCCGGGTCGTCCGACGCCATCAGATCCTGGGTGCTGACCCCCTCTTCCAGCTCCTTATCACGACCGCCACCGCTCTGAACTTTCAGGCCGTAGGCATCAAAACCGGTAACCTGGTACTCAAGCTGACCGGGCAGGCCCTCAAAACGTCCGCCTTCTTCCAGTATCAGGAAACGACTTCCGGTTTCCTGATCAATCAACTGGGAGCCAGACTCCGCCGTAATAATGGTCAGCCCCTCACGACCGTATTCTGCGATGAACACGCCTTCAAGCACCCGCTTATCATCGCTCAGACCCTCGGTGTAGGTAACCCGGCCACCGGACGCCAGGTCCTGAAAACGCCCCGGGGCCAGCATTTCAAACTCCGTCGCTTTTCGTTGCTCATTAAAAATGGCCTCTACCTGTTTCATACCCCAGGGCGAGACGTACAGACTCATCGCCCCCACAGTCAACATCACCGGTATGCTGGCAAGCAGCGTTTTGCCAAGTACTTGGCGGTCACTCATGCCACAGGCAAACAGCACCGTCATTTCGCTCTCAAGGTACATACGACCGTAAGCCAGCAGGATGCCGATAAAGAAACCGAGGGGAAGGATCAACTCCAGGAACCCGGGAAACCGGTACGCCATGATCTGAAACAGCACATCACCCGCCAACTCGCCCGCGGCAGCCTCCGCCAGATACTTGATAAACCGGCCGCTCATAAATACCAGCAGCAAAACACCGGAGACGGCGAGCATACTGATCATGGTCTGGCGGGTAAGGTATCGGAAAACGATGCTCAAAACGTTGTCTCTGGCCGGAACGGATCGTTGTCAATGGATGGAAAAACGACGGGGCTATTCTATGTAACCTTGGGACTGAATGACAGTACCGGAAGTTAAGGAGCTGTCAACGCTTGATAAATCCGTCCGAAACCTCAATCCTAGGGACATTGTTCGCAAGGTTATACCACCTACTCGCACTCAACCAGAATCGCACTCAACCAGAAATAAATAAGGGAGTTGCCATGAACTTCAGCCTGAGCAGTAAATCGATCACCAGCACCAAGGCCGATTGTCTCGTCGTCGCCCTTCCTGAAAAAGGCAACTGGCCTGACACCACCACCCAGGCGGATGAAGCTCTTGGTGGACTGATAAAGAAACTGCAAAAGTCCGGCGACATCACCGGCAAAAACGCGACCACCACAATGATCCCCGTTGATGACCAACCATGGGGCCGTGTTCTGGTGATTGGCACCGGCAACGACAGCGACCGCACGCCGGCCAATTATCGCAAAGCCCTGATTGCCATAATGGGACAGCTGAAGGATGGCGCCTCAAAAACCGCACTGATTGCCCTGGCGGATACATCTGTAACCGGCGAAGAAGCCGTAAGCTCCGAAAGCGCCCGCCTGAACCTGATTGGCCGCACCCTGGAAGAACAGCTTTACACATTCAATGACTTCAAGAGCGAAAAGCCCAGCGCGCGCAAGCTGAACAAAGTGATCGTGACCGCCTCAAGCGCGGGCAAGGCGCTGAAAGACGCCTTCAACCTCGGACTGGCAACAGGTCGCGGCATGAATTTCACCCGTGACCTTGGCAACACCCCGCCGAATATCTGCCACCCCACCTGGCTGGGTGAGCGGGCTGAACAGCTGGCCAAGGACCATGACGTCATCAAGACCGAGATCCTTGACGAAAAACAAATGAAGAAACTGGGCATGAACAGCCTGCTGTCGGTTTCCGCAGGCAGCGCCCAACCAGCCAAACTCATCGTCATGGAATACCGTGGCGGCAAGGCCAAGGACAAACCCTACGTCCTGGTGGGCAAAGGCATCACCTTCGATACCGGCGGCATCAGCCTCAAGCCGGGCGAAGGCATGGATGAAATGAAATACGACATGGGCGGCGCCGCCGCCGTGTTCGGTGCCATGCAGACGATTGCCGAAACCAAACCAAACATCAACGTCGTCGCGGTGATCGCCGCCGCCGAAAACATGCCCAGCGGCACCGCAACTCGCCCTGGTGACATTGTCACTTCCATGTCCGGCCAGACCATCGAAATCCTCAACACCGACGCCGAAGGCCGCCTGGTGCTGTGCGACGCCCTAACCTACGTGAAGAAGTTCGACCCGGAAGTGGTTGTGGACATGGCCACCCTCACCGGCGCCTGCATCATTGCCCTGGGCAACCATGCCACCGGCCTGCTGAGCAATAACGACGAACTGGCCAACGAACTGCTGGCCGCCGGTGAACGCGCCGGCGACCGCGCCTGGCGCCTGCCGCTGTGGGATGAATACCAGAGCCAGCTCGACAGCAACTTCGCCGACATGCAGAACATCGGCGGCCGCCCGGCCGGCACCATCACCGCGGCCTGCTTCCTGTCCCGGTTCACCAAGGACTACCGCTGGGCCCACCTGGACATCGCCGGCACCGCCTGGAACTCCGGCAAAGCCAAAGGCTCCACCGGCCGCCCGGTCCCTATGCTGGTCGACTTCCTGATGTCCCATGCAGGAAAATAACCCCGAAAACCGCCCGGAACCCGGCAGCACCGCTGCCGGCGCCTCCGGACAGGAGGACCAAAACCGGCGCTACTGGTTCCACATCCTTGCCCAGATTACCCCCGCCGCCCGCAACCTTCACGCCGCTAAACTCGTGGACAAGGCCTGGCAGCAGGGCGACCGCGTCTGCGTGGTCTGCGACACCGCACGACACGCGGAAGAACTGGACGACCTGCTGTGGAACTTCAGCCCGGACGCGTTCATTCCCCACAGTGTGGTGCCCGACTCCGCCACCACCAGCACCGATCCCGTCGGCATCCTGCTCTGCCCGCCAGTCGCTGAAGACTGGGATACTGTGATCATTCTTTCGGCAACGTTGCCGGCGGATGCCGATCGCTTCAAGCGACTGGCTCTGGTGGCGCACAATGATCCGAATGTTCTCAATCAGGCGCGGTCGCACTTCAAGCAGTTGAGGGCGCTGGGGATTGAACCGAGGGTGCATGATCAGAGGAAGCGGGGGTAAGTTTGGGTTGGGGTAGGCTTTCCAAAAATTTCGAGGGCCAAGGATGGCCCGAGAGAAGCGCACAGGGATGTGCTTGTAGCGATTTTTGGAAAGCCTACCCCAACCCTGCAAGACACCCAAGGCCTCAGTCCTGAATAAAGAGTCCAACTCCAAGGTTCGCCGCAAACAGGGCGAGCATGTATAATCAGGCGTCTTAATTTTCCCTTGTGAATCAACCAAACGGTCACCAGCAGAAACCCATGGAAAAAACCTACCAGCCAGAAAACATCGAGCGCCAGTGGTACGAAAACTGGGAATCCAAAGGGTACTTCCGCCCCAGCGGTGAAGGCCAGTCCTACAGCATCGCCATCCCGCCGCCCAACGTCACCGGCAGCCTCCACATGGGCCATGCGTTCCAGCACACCATCATGGACACCCTCACCCGCTACAAACGCATGCAGGGCAACAACACCCTGTGGCAGGTAGGCACCGACCACGCCGGCATCGCCACCCAAATGGTCGTCGAACGCAAACTGGCGGCCGAAGAAGGCAAAACCCGCCACGATCTGGGGCGGGAAGAATTCATCAAGCGTATCTGGGACTGGAAAGAACATTCCGGCGGCACCATCACCCGCCAGATCCGCCGCCTCGGCAACTCAGTGGACTGGGACAACGAACGCTTCACCATGGACGACGGCTTCTACAAAGCCGTTCAGGAAGTGTTTATCCGCCTGTACGACGAAGGCCTGGTCTATCGTGGCAAGCGCCTGGTCAACTGGGACCCGAAACTGCACACCGCCATTTCCGACCTGGAAGTGGAAAACAAGGAAGAGAAAGGCTTTTTCTGGCACCTGCGTTACCCACTGGCTGACAGCGCCAAAACCCAGGACGGCAAAGACTACGTCGTTGTCGCCACCACCCGCCCGGAAACCATGCTGGGCGACACCGCCGTGGCCGTACACCCGGACGACGAACGCTACCAGCACCTGATTGGCAAACACGTCCTGCTGCCACTGGTGAACCGTCGCATCCCCATCGTGGCCGACCACCACGCAGACCCGGAAAAAGGCTCCGGCTGCGTGAAGATCACCCCGGCCCACGATTTCAACGATTACGCTGTTGGCAAACGCAACAACCTGCCGATGATCAACGTCATGACCCAGGATGCCAACATCCGGGCCATGGCCGAAGTCTTCAACAGCGACGGCACCGAGAACAACAAACTCGATGGCACCATGCCGGCCGCCTATGCCGGCCTGACCCGGGAAGATGCCCGCAAAGCCATCGTCGCGGACCTGAAAGAAGCCGGTCTGCTGGAGCGCGAAGAGGACCACGTGTTGAGCGTGCCTCGTGGAGACCGCTCCGGCCTGATCATCGAGCCCATGCTGACCGACCAATGGTTCGCCGATGCCAAGACCCTGGCCAAGCCTGCCATTGAAGCCGTGGAAGATGGCCGCATCCAGTTCGTGCCCAAGCAGTACGAGAACATGTACTTTGCCTGGATGCGCGACATCCAGGACTGGTGTATCTCACGCCAACTGTGGTGGGGCCACCGAATTCCGGCTTGGTACGACGCCGAAGGCAACATCTACGTGGGGCGCAGTGAAGAAGAAGTGCGCCAGAAGCACAACCTGGCCGCCGACCTGGAACTGAACCAGGACGACGACGTACTGGACACCTGGTTCAGCTCTGCCCTGTGGACCTTCGGCACCCTGGGCTGGCCGGAGATCACCGAGCGCCTGAAAACCTTCCACCCCACGGACGTACTGGTCACCGGCTTCGACATCATCTTCTTCTGGGTTGCCCGGATGATCATGATGACCATGCATTTCATGAAGAACGACGACGGCACCCCGCAGGTACCGTTCAAGACCGTCTACGTCACCGGTCTGATCCGCGACGAGCACGGCGACAAAATGTCCAAGTCCAAGGGCAACGTCATCGACCCGCTGGACATGATTGACGGCATCGGCCTGGACGACCTGCTGGAGAAGCGTACCGGCAACCTGATGCAGCCCAAACTGGCAGAGAAGATCGGCAAGCGCACGAAGAAAGAGTTCCCGGAAGGTATTGCCGCCCACGGCACCGATGCTTTGCGCTTTACCCTGGCTGCCATGGCTACCACCGGCCGTGATATCAACTGGGACATGAAGCGCCTGGAAGGCTACCGCAACTTCTGCAACAAGCTGTGGAACGCCGCCCGTTACGTGCTGATGAACACCGAAGGTGAAGACTGCGGCATCAACAACGAGCCCGTGGAGCTGTCCCTGGCGGATCGCTGGATCATCAGCGAGTTGCAGAAGTGCGAGCAGGACGTCACCCGCCACCTGGAACAATACCGTTTCGACCTGGCGGCCCACGCCCTGTACGAGTTCATCTGGAACGAATACTGCGACTGGTACCTGGAACTGTCCAAGCCCGCATTGAACGATGGTAGCGCCAGCGCGGAAGCCAAGCGCGGCACCCGACGCACTCTGGTGCGGGTGCTGGAAGCTGTTCTGCGACTGGCCCACCCGATCATGCCGTTCATTACCGAGGAAATCTGGCAGCGTATCGCTCCGCTGGCAGGCAAGGCTGGTGACAGCATTATGCTCCAGCCCTTCCCGCAACCGGATAGCAGCAAGCAGGACGCGGTCGTGGCGGCGGACATTGAATGGCTGAAGGGCGTTATCGTAGCCGTCCGCAATATTCGTGGCGAAATGAACATCTCCCCGGCGAAGAAAATCCCGGTACTGCTGCGCGGCAAAGACGCCGAAGACAAACGCCGCATGGACGACAACCGCCAGTTCCTGAGCTCACTGGCCAAGCTGGAAAGCCTGGAATGGTTCGAAGGCGACAAGGCACCCATGTCCGCCACTCAGCTGGTCGGCGACATGGAAGTACTGGTACCGATGGCCGGCCTGATCGACAAGGATGCCGAGCTCAAACGCCTGGATAAGGAACTGGAACGCCTGCAGAAAGAGATTGGCCGCCTGGAGGGCAAGCTTGGCAATGAGAAGTTCACCGCCAAGGCCCCTGCCGAAGTGGTCGAAAAGGAACAGGAAAAGCTGCGGGATGCGCAGGGGAGCCTGACCCGCCTCAGTGAGCAGCGGGCTGACATCGAGGCCATGTAACTCATGGCCGATAACCGGCATCACGTACAGAACGGCAACGGGAATGGGTTGACAGCCATTCTCGGTGCCGGCTCTCTAGGTCGGCTATGGGCCGCCCTTCTCCCCACGGGGACGACCGCTTTTATCCCCCGCCAGCATGACCCGGAAGAAAACAAACCAGACGTTACCTATCGTTTTCAGGGCAGGCACGGTCGCCAATATCCGGTCACCATTCCCTCACTGGACTGGACCACCCAACACCCAGATGCGCTGATCGTCACCACTAAAGCCGGTGACACGCTGAGCGCACTGGAAGCCATCCTCCCAAACCTGAAACCCACTGTGCCCGTGGTACTGTTCCAGAATGGCATGGGTAGCCAGCAGGCGGTGGCGGAACGGTGGCCGGATCGTCCCATCATGGCGGCCAGCACGACGGAAGGCGCCAATCGCCCCGATAACAACACAACCGTTCATGCCGGCCAGGGGGAAACCTGGGTTGGCGGCCTGACACACAGCGCCTCACCGCTCGTTACCAACGTCGTCAATCAACTGGAAGCCTCTGGCCTGGTCATCCATGAAGAACCGGAAATCCTGAAACGGCTGTGGTCCAAGCTGATCATCAATGCCGGGATCAACCCCTATACCGCCATTCTCGATTGCACCAACGGCGACATCCTCGACGCCCCCCTGTTCCGGGACACTATCCGGCAACTGTGCCTTGAACTGGCCGAGGTGATGCATCTTGAGGGCTTGCCACCCCGCTCCCCGGATGACATGCAGTCACAGATAGAAGCCGTTGCCAGAAATACCGCGAAGAACACCTCATCCATGTGCAGTGATGTGCGCCGGGGCAAGCCGACGGAAATTGACTACATCAACGGCTATATCGTCAGCCGTGCCCGTGCCCACAACCTTCCGGCACCAGTGAACCAAATGCTGACGAAACGGGTAAAACTCAGAACAACCAAACCGCACGAACCTCAATCTGACACTCCAGGAGCAATCTGATGGGCCATCGCCTCTCCAAGATCTACACCCGCACCGGCGACGACGGCTCGACCGGGCTTGCCGACGGCAACCGCATTGCCAAAAACGCACAAAGGGTTGAAGCAATGGGCACTGCTGATGAGCTGAATTGCCAAATTGGCTTGCTTATTGAGTGTCTGGATGCCGATGACAGCCTGGTGGAAACCCTGCGCCGGATTCAGCACCACCTGTTTGATCTCGGAGGAGAGTTCGCCATTCCGGGCAGTCACATGATCGGGAACGAACACATTGAGTGGCTGGAGACGACTCTGGATCAGCATAACGAAAGCCTGCCACCACTGAAGAACTTCATCCTTCCCGGCGGCACACCGGCGGCCGCCCAATGCCATCTTGCCCGTGCGGTTTGCCGCAGAGCTGAGCGGATCGTCGTCGCGCTCGGTCATGAGGACTCGATCAATGCTGCCTCCCGGCAGTATCTCAACCGATTGTCTGATCTGTTGTTTGTGGTCGCCAGGGTTCTGGCGCGCCGGGATGGCGGAAATGAAATCCTGTGGGAACAGAAAAAGTCCGACCTCTGAGGCCGGACCTTGAGTATCAGACCTTGAATGCCTCCACCAGGCGTTGAAGGGAAGCGGTCAATTCCGACATCTGTCGCGCGGAGCCCAGGGTCTCATCCGCATTCTCCGCTGTGACGTGTCCCAGGTCGCTGATTCGTTCAACGTTTGCGTTCACGTTCCTGGCAACCGCCGATTGCTCCTCTGCCGCCTGGGCAATCTGATGACTCATATCCACGATCGTGGAAATACCCCCGGCAATACGATCCAGCGCTTCGGTGACTTCCGACGACTTACGAACCGTTGTCTCAGTGACATCATGGCTGTTGGTCATGGCCCCAACGGCATCTTTCACACCGCTCTGCAAGCGGGAAATCATGCCTTCAATTTCCTCGGTGGATTTATGGGTTCGCTGGGACAACGAGCGAACCTCGTCAGCCACGACTGCAAACCCACGCCCGTGTTCACCCGCGCGGGCAGCCTCAATCGCGGCATTCAACGCCAACAGGTTGGTTTGTTCAGCAATCGCCTTGATCTCAACCAGCACCTGACTGATGTTGTCGCTGTCCGCGCTGACGCGATTGATCACCGCCACGGCACCGGAAATTTCAGTCGCCAGGCGATTGATGGTCTCCACCGTGTCCGCTACCACCTTGCGACCAGCCTCCGTATCATGCTCTGCGGTACCCGCACTGTCGGAGACCCTGTGAGCGCTTTCAGAGACCTCATGAACCGCTTCCACCATCTGGGTCATGGCCTCATTAATCTGACCTGACTCATCCATCTGGCGTGAGACAGCCTCACTGTTTGCCGTGGCCGTATCCTTTACCCGGATTGCCTGCTGGTCTACATCCAGGGTTGTGCGGCTCACCGAGCGGATCAAGTCCGCGATGCGGTCCGTCATGTTATTGAACTCAGTCGTCAACTCACCAAGCTCATCACGGTTTTCAAGCTGAATGTGTGCCGTCATGTCACCGGCTGCCACGGTCCTTGCCGCCTCGCTGAAGCGGTTAATGGCTGTGCGCACCGACATGAAAAATCCTATATACAGGTAGACTACGACCAACAAAACAAGAACCAGAGCAACAATAATCAGCTGCCGCTGACGCATTTCTCCCTGCAACCTGGCCGACAGGTTGTTTCCTACCACATCAAAGACGGCCTCGGTTAACGCGTCATAGTGTGCGAGCTCTTTTGTCACCAAAGCATCAAATTCCTGCCACGGCATTTCAAGGCGCATGGGGGTAATGATATTGACGTCCAGCTCATCCCTGACAACCGACAGACTGTCATTGATGCCATCCATGGTGTCACCGGCTTCCGCAGCCAGTTTCGGAGACGCATTCCTGGCGACAGACAAAGCGGGGGCCAGCAGTGAAGCACGGTTTGTCAGGGCATCGTATATCTCGTTCAGCCCCTCGCTCAGGTTATATCCCACCTGCCCGTCTACCAGCGCAAACGTCCCGAAAGCCCTGGCACGACCGATGACGTGCCGGGCTTCTGGAAGGGACTCTCTCAAAAGCCCCAGCAGTAACAGATTTTCCCGGGATGAATCCTGACCAATGCCGGAAATTTCAATGGTTGCCGACAACATAGCCCGAACCTTCTGGACAAACTCCTGATAGTACTTGAACTGCGGGTCAAGGTTGCTTTGGTAACTGTCCTCACGGCGCAAGACCTTCCACTCTTCCTGTAACTGAACCAACTGCTCCTTCCAGTTACCGGAAACATCAAATGCCAGCTCGCGGGTAGCCAGGTCTTGCAGGATACGGCTGATGGTTTCGGCAGCCTGGTCGGATTTTGTCAGAAGTTCAGAATGATCCCGGACCTTTCCGGGGGCACGATAGTCCCGGTAATCAAATGAGGCGTTCAGCAAGCGATCCACTTGCTCCAGTTGTTCCAGCCCCTCCACAGCCCGGGTCATGGTCTCCACGGAACGATTCAGTTCGCCGATTACCAGCCAGGAGAGACCACCAATGGGAAGCAGGAACAGCACACTGATCAGGCTGAATTTGTAGAACATCGGCAACCGGTTCATCAGCGCGACTGCTGGATTGATTAATTGCTTCACTGTTTGCCCCTGCCAGGTGTTTCAAAGAAAGGATGATTTATTCTTTGTTTATATTGTCGCCTAAAGTATTAAAAACTTGAGGCCTTATTGTTGTTATTCTGTAAAATTTTCAAAAATCGAGGCTTCAAACGACCCCGGCAATTACCAACAGGGCAATGCCACACACCCACACCAGCATGCTTCGGTTCAGCAAATCACGAATAGCTTTCAGACTTCTGCCGCCAAATGCAGTCCACTCCTCCGGATGGACCTGGGCAAAACGCGCGGGATCCAGTGCGTATCCCGTCAGTGCGCCATTGGCAGCCCGAATCAGTACCTGGTCAGTTGCCAATCCGGGCGCAAACAACACGCCCCGAACGTCTTTCAACCAGCCGGCGAGATCCCCTGCCAGACCAAAGGTACAGGCAAGTAGCCGTGCGGGCACCCAGTTGGCCAATCCGGCAATTCGGGCGTAGTGAGGGCGCGCAGCCGCTTGCGGCCAATGCTCCTGCAATGCCACCAGCCCCCTTGCCAGAAACGCCAGACCAATACCACCCACCACATACCAGAACGCCACCAGGAAAAAGCGTTCAAACACAGCAACCATCAGCTTTTTAGACAAAGCCAGATGCATTTCATCCGGTGAAATGGCCTGCCCCCGCTCATCAGCGGGCAGACAATCCTGAATATGATGCCAGGCTGCCTGCATATCCCCCCTGCTCCAAGCTTCGCTGTACGCCCTGAGCATCGGCTTCCATCCCGGCGCCCCCATCAGCACCAATAACAACAGGAACTCCAGGGGATACACGGACATGCGCCAGCCATAGACCGACGCCGTCCAGACCAGCCCCAACAGCAACAAGGCCGGCACAATGACTCGCACCAATCCCCAGCGGACTTCCACTTCCCGCCCAGCCTCTGACGAACGACCGGAATGAAACCACACACGCCATGCCCGGTCACCGGACAAGCTATCGGAAAGATCCAGCCGGCGACGGACCAGCCAGGCACACAGAAACACCACCAGTACCATCAGGACACCCCCCCTGTCGTCGCGTCCAGATCGGACAACCGCTGGCGGTAATGATCCCAGTCAAATACCGGGCCGGGATCGGTTTTTCGGCCTGGTGCTATATCACAGTGACCGGTAATCCGGTTTCCGGTGATCCTCGGCCACGCTTGCATGATCAACTTTGACAGTTCCGCTAACCGCTCGTATTGCGCAGGCGTGTAGGGAATATCATCGGTACCCTCCAACTCAATACCGATGGAAAAATCGTTGCACTCGTCTTCACCGCGAAAGCTGGAGCGCCCTGCATGCCAGGCCCGCTCCAGCAGACTGACAAACTGTACTACGTGTCCGTCACGCCGAATCAGCGCATGAGCGGATACCTTGAGCTCAGCAATGGTTTCAAAATACGGATGTTCAGAGGTATCCAGGCAATTACAGAAGAAGCGTTCGATAGCAGGTCCGCCAAACTGTCCTGGCGGCAGGCTTATGTTATGAACAACAAGCAGTGAAATATCGGCGCCCTCTGGCCTCGGCCCAAAATTGGGCGACGGACACCAGCGCACTCCGGAAATGCGACCGGTCTTGCGCAAATGGTCAATGGAATCTTGGTTACAGGCTATCGCGTTCTGGCGTTGAATCGAGTCAGGCAAGGTAAATCCAGCAGGTTTGTTGCTGTTGATATCCGCACTGATTGAAGCACAAAGTTGCCCGGGTTGCTACGACGGGTCAATCCTTGCGACTGCTGCGCAGATTATCGATGATGGATTCCAGCGCCCGGTCAAAGATCAGACCATCGTCCAGCATCGTGATCTCGTCGCCGGCCATGGCCTGTGCCAGGGAATCCCGGTGATACTCGGCCACTTTCGCACCACTGCGATTGACAAAAATGTATTTGCCTGTCGCCTTGATAAAGGCCGCCAGCTTGCAGCGGGTTTTAGTGGTATCTCTGGTCAGTTCGATCCAGGACCCCACGCGCAGGTTGTCCGCACGGTCTAGCCAGATCTGATCAATTTCCAGCTCAGTTACAGCCTCTGCCTGAGATTCAGCAACGGTCTCCGGCGCGCCCTCAGCCCGTTTTGGCTCAGGCTTCGGCATGTCCACCGCGTCCATTGTGGCTGGCTGACGATGATCAACCGCAGGCGCCTCGGCGCGCTCCTCGAAACGGGTCTCGGGAGATGGTGTCGACCTCGACGTCACCAGTTGTTGAAAGACATCAACATGGGCAAGCTCCAGGTCACGGATCGCCGCGTCGGTTGCAAACGGGTCCCAGGAAATCTCCTGAAGAGCGTGGCGCAGATCATCCACAATCGACGGAATCGACCGCAACAACTCGGTACGGGTATTATCGTTCACTGGCCGGGGATCCACACTCCACACCAGCCGACGTGTCAGCTCACCGGCGACCCTCCATCCCTCACTGTCCTCACCCTCACGCAACACTTTCCACTGGAGGTATCTGCTCCAGGCTTCCCCCATCAGGTTATTGACCGACTCAGGTAGCTCCCGCCCCGCGGTTAATTCCTCCAGCAACTGACGAGCCGCTCCCGCTGCCCGCTCCTGTTGCGCACGCCCCTCTTCCGCATCACGCAGACGCTGCTCAACCAGCTCCCTTCGCCGACGATCAAGATCCATGAAATGACTGAAATCCGCCAACAACTCGCCGAACAGCCCCACATTATCGGTAAAATCGTTCAGAACCCGATCCACCACGGATTCGATTTTTTCCCTCAGGGGATCCCGCTGGCTATTTTGCTTTTCTGTCCAGCCAATGGCAGACAGAGCCAGCTCATTGAGAAGCTTGCGAACCGGATGCCCGCCACGGTTGAAAAAGTTTTTGTCACTGAGGGCGACTTTCAGAACCGGAATTTGCAAGCGGCCAATCAGCGCCTTCATGACTGGATGGAGCTGACGGTCTTCCAGGATGAAATCAAACAGCATCGACACCAGATTGATCACGTCGCTGTCCACCTGACCTACATTAGACGCCCGGCCATTATTGATTTTGAGCACGGGCTGCAGCTGTTCAGTCAGCGACACCACTCGCCCCTGGTCCCACTGCCCGGGTAATGACTGGACTTCATTCAGCCGCGCCATAAGGGCCCCGGTATCCAGAAAACCATCACCGCCAGCAATAGCGCCAACTCCATCGTTGCCGCGCCCCTGATGAAGCAGCGCACTGAGTTCAGAAAAGGTTCCTCCGGACTGGCCAGCCGAAGAAGAGCCGGTACCCCCGGCGCTGTTATCATCGGCCGACTGCACCGATTGGGTCGCCCCGGAAGGCTTCGATGGCGAGGGACCCTGACGACCGTCAACAGGTGGGCGCTTCATATCCGGCAGCACGCCCTCGGCAATCAGGGTGCGATTCGCTTGCTGATAAAAATCGCCAAGGGTATCAGCCAGCAAACGATCAAACAGCTTCAGCACGACCAGCTTGGCACGAATATCTATTTCCAGATCTGAGCAGGCCTCCGCCAGCCCGCCACAGATGACTTCCGGACTCAGGGGCATCTGGCTGTCACTGAGACGCACAGACGGTACCAGGTGATGTACCCGGGCATTCAGCATTCTTATGGCAGCCGCATGCCTGCTCCGTAATTTGCTGACCAGGTTTTCAAGGGCTACGCGCTGTTCCAACTCGGAATGGTCCAGCAAGCTCAGCGAGTCCTGGTCCACCGCATCCAGGGTCGCGCTGGCGTTGTTGGGATGGAACTTGCCAATATCGTTGAAGGCCCTACTGATGTACTGAAGGATGGAAACGGTCATCAGCTTGCGGCGCAGCCGCAATTCACGCATGGCATCAAAGTAGGCGGTCCGGTCCTCATTCGAGCCGGCTTTATCGGCCAGTTCAAACAAAGCATCGTCCGAGTTGTCAAAAAAACCCGCCAATACAGACTTCAGTGACTGACCCGATGCGTCACGCAGTCGAACCAACGCATTGGGCAAGGCAAACCGGCCTCCGGATGTCCGTGCTGCGAAACTGACCACCTTGCTATCCTGCGCCATTTGGCTGCTCCGGGTAATAAGTGACAAATTAATCGGGTTCTACTCCACTGCATATCCTAAGTCTTATCAACGTCACCTTGTGTCAGAATTTGTCACCTTTTGTGACCAGGAGATGCAGTTCACATTTTAGCAGTCGACCAGGTTCCCGTTTGGCGAATCCGCTGGCTGGCTATAGAATCACGCCCCAGATACCAACAACTCTCTTTTAACTGGACAGTTACCATGATCCCAGCCGAAATGCTTCGCCAATCCCGTGTTGAATCCGTCGCGCTCAGTCTGCGAGAAGACGTTGGCAGCGGCGATATCACGGCACAACTGATCCCGGCGGGCAAGATCGGCACTGGTCGCGTGATTACCCGTGAAACCGCAGTGATCGCTGGGTGCCAATGGGTCGATGAGGTATTCCGACAGGTAGATCCATCCCTTGAACTGACCTGGTATGTAAAGGACGGTGATCGCGCTGAGCCCGACAGCGTCCTGTTCAGCTTCGAAGGGCCGGCACGCGGCCTGCTGACTGCCGAACGGGCTGCCCTGAACTGGCTGCAGACCCTCTCGGGAACCGCAACCGCCTGCGCCGCCTACGCGGAGCGAGTCGCCCACACCGGTGTTAAATTGCTGGACACGCGCAAGACGCTTCCTGGCCTACGCCTCGCGCAAAAATACGCAGTCAGCTGCGGCGGCTGCTACAACCATCGTATTGGACTGTGGGATGCGTTCCTGATCAAGGAAAATCATATTGCTGCCTGCGGCTCCATTGCCCAGGCGGTCAGTGAGGCCCGTCGCATTGCCCCCGGGCGCCCCGTAGAAGTGGAAACCGAAAATCTGGACGAGCTGGATCAGGGACTGAAAGCAGGTGCCGATATCATCATGCTTGACGAGTTTTCACTGGAGGATATGGCCAGGGCCGTCACGGTCACCGCCGGCAGGGCGAAACTGGAAGCGTCCGGCGGAATCAACGCCAACACTCTGGTGCCCATTGCGGAAACGGGGGTCGACTATATCTCCATTGGCGCATTGACCAAGGACGTCCGGGCCGTCGATCTCTCCATGCGTCTGGACTAAGATCATTTCAGGACTGCCCTGACAACAACTTGTCCATGACCTCCAGCTCCCGAATCAGCCCCTCGCCAGATTCTGGACGCCCACGAAAATGCTCCTCTGCCATCGGCGCGATACCGGAAACCGATGGCAGAGAGCGATCGTCCTCAATGAGAATCTTAAGGCGAGCGACGAATACGAACTGTAGCCACTGGGTGAACTCCAGAGTGTCTATACAGAACGGCTGCGTGCTATCAAAAGCCTCAGGGGGCGGCACCTCCTTTTCCCACACCCCAATCTGACGAAGTTGCATTTCAATTCTGAGCAGGCTGTCCGCAACTTCAGCAACCTGACTGGATGACTGTGACATAAACTCCCCGAAATCAGTCCGCAAGCGGCTCCAGTTCCACGGTCTCGCCATGCAGAACCTTGAACAGGTCTTCAAACTGCCTGGTCAATGCGTGTTTTGGGGCCATGTGAACCAACGGCTGCCGGCTTTGATGAGACTCCTTCATTTTAACGGAACTGGATAATCGCACCGGCAACACTGGCAACCCCTCTTCGGTCAATTCACGGACCAGCTGCTTCGGCAGACTCGCACGGGGCTGGAATTGATTGGCAACAATGCCCTCGACCACCAGATCCTCGTTATGATCTTCCTGCAGGTCCCGGATTTCATTGAGAATATTGTATAGCGCCTGGCGGGAGAAATCATCACAATCGAAAGGAATCAGGCATCGCTGGGCGGCAATCAACGCTGATCTGGTGTAGAAATTCAGGGCCGGTGCGGTATCGATGTATATGGCGTCGAATGATTCCTCAAGCTTTTTCAGCGCTTCCCGCAGCTTATATATCTTGTGCTTGGCTTCAAGTTTGCGCTCAAGAAAATCCAGCTCGGGACTGGAAGGCATAACAAACAGATTATCAAACGGCGACGCGTGAACAAACTCGTCAGGACGACGGTTGAACACCGTAAAAGCAACCGTTTGCTCCAGCATATCGGCCACGGTATCTTTCAGGTCAGCGGCAGGCTTGCCCAGCAGATAGTGTGTCGAGTTACCCTGAGGATCCAGATCCACCACCAGTGTACGCTTGCCCCGGGCCGCACTGATCGCCGCCAGGTTACAGGTAATACTCGACTTTCCGACACCACCTTTCTGATTGAAAACGACTCGTCTCATCTCTTCCCCCTGACGTATCTCTGCGCTGCCCGACTTTCGTCGAACCTGCTGCTTCTGATGTTATTGTAAATGTTCCAGGCCCTCACCAGCCCATAACGGACTTGACAAAGGGTATGGTCAACCTGCGCTGGGCCTGCAGGGAGTTTTCATCCAGGCGATCCAGTATTGCCAGCAACTCTCCCAGTCTGCGCGGCGCCCGGCGCAGAATAAAGCCTGCCACGTCGTCACCCATAACCAGTCCACGCTTCTCTGCCCTCGCCATCAGGATTTTCAGACGATCGTCATCCCGGTATATACCCAACTGGATCAACAAGCCATGAGCAAGCCGCGACACCAGATCCGGCAACACAAGCGGCAGGGAACCCGGTACCTCTGACATACTGACGAGTAACAAATGACCGTTATCGAGTACGCGATTGTACAGATGGAACACCGCTTCTTCCCAGTCTTCCCGACCGGCGATCAGGTCAACATCATCAAGACAGATCAGAGCCTGATTCTCAAGGCCCGACAAGGCTTCTGGCCCAAACGGCA
>JAKLLS010000188.1 GCA_022014155.1 Marinobacter sp.
ACCCATATAACGGGCTCCGGGGAGGGGGCAACGTATCCGAGCCGCTCCTGCCAACGCTTCCAGGCTTCAGGATTACGACGCCCATGCCACCACAAACGCAACAGCACAAACGGCAGCGCAAGGCGGAAAAACAGTGAGTACAAAAAATGCAGCATGCGGTCTCCGGGGCGGCAATTCGGGGGCATTCTACCGAAACATCAGACAGTTCGCCTGCATTGCTACTTTAGTCCACAGGAAGCACCCTGCTAAACTCCTGTTTCGTAACCGGACCATAGACGAGATGACCCTAGCGTGAGCAAGCGCCCTTCGAAAAAACGCGATACCCGTTATACAAGTTACGGCCACCCCCGCTGGTGGCCTACCTGGATTGGTATCACCCTGATGTGGCTGATGTCGAGGCTGCCGCTGAAACTGCAATGGTGGGTCGGCAAACTGATTGGTGAGCTTGCGTACCGACTGATTCCCCGACGTCGCCACATCACTGAGGTTAACATTCGTCTTTGCTTTCCCGAGCTATCCGCCGAGGAGCAACAAAAGCTGGTTCGCAAAGCCTTTCACTCCAACGGCATTGGCATTATGGAAATCGGCCTGGCCTGGTTTCGCGACCCCAAAGTCTATTTGCCGGTAACCACTGTGCATGGTCTGGAACATGTCGATGCGGCGCTAGAAAAAGGTCATGGCATCCTGCTGCTCGGTGGTCATTACAGCACCCTCGACCTGGGTGGCAGCCTGGTCACCGAATTTATTAAAGCCGATGTCATGCAGCGGGATCACAACAACCCGCTGATGAATGCCGTCATGACTCGCGCCCGGGAGCGGCGCTACGGCGTCGCCCTGGACAGCAAGAACTTGCGGGGCCTGCTGAAACAGCTAAAACAGAACCGCATCGTCTGGTATGCCACCGATCAGGATTACGGGCGAAAAGGCATCGTGTTTGCGCCCTTCTTCGGCGTGCCGGCCGGGTCCATCACCGCAACTTCGCGGATTGCAGAGCGCAGTGGGTGTGCGGTTGTGCCCTTCAGCCACTTCCGGCGTGAGAATCAGCCAGGGTATGACATCTACTTCCACCCACCACTGGAAAACTTCCCATCCGGTAATGACATGGCAGATGCCACTCTGGTCAACCACACTATCGAGCAGGAAATCCGGCGTCATCCGGACCAGTATCTGTGGATGCACAGACGCTTCAAAACCCGGCCTTCGAACGACGACCCGGACCTCTATCGCAAGGATCCCCATTGAATGCAAACAGATGCACCAGTGGTATGGCTACTGACCGATAACAAGCCGGGACACCGCAACCAGCTGAAAGGCATTGGCAATCGTCTGCGAGTTCGGGCCGGAGCTGCGCTCCACTGGATAGATGCCTCCGAGCAGCAAGTGCCTTTGTGGCGAGCCTTGCTGGGCATTGCTCCGGCAATGGACCCGTCGTTACCTGCTCCCGCTCTCATCATCGGTGCCGGTACCTCAACGCACCGTTTGTTGCTGGCATTGCGCCGCACCACCCGCGCAAAAACCGTGGTGCTGATGAAACCTGCGTTCCCCATGGCTTGGGCAGATGCCGTTATCCTTCCGGAGCATGACCGAGTGAGTCCTGGCAAACGGACTCTCACAACCCAGGGTGTTATCAACAGCATCACGCCCCTGGCCCGCACCACAGAAAAACCCGAAGCTCTGGTCCTGATTGGCGGTCCCTCCCCCCACTTTGAGTGGGATGACGACGTGGTATTCAAGCAGATCAACCAGTTGATTTCGGATTACCCAACCTGGCGCTGGACCATCAGCAGCTCTCGACGTACGCCACCAGGACTCGCGGAACGCTTGGAAGGGCTGGGCAGCCTCCGGGTGAGCGTTGTGGACCCCAAGCGTACTCACGAAGACTGGCTTTCCCATCAACTGTCCGCCTCAGGCGCCGTCTGGGTGACTCCCGATAGCATGTCCATGGTGTGTGAAGCGGCCACATCCGGCGTTCCGACCGGGCTGTTCCAACTGCCCCCGAAGGCAGGTAGCCGAGTCGCACTGGGCATTGATCTACTGATAGAGCGAAGTCAGGTTGCCAGCTGGAGCGATCATACACACGTCATGAATCGCTCCCGGGGAGAAAATCCCCGGTTGTGGGAGGCGGACCGGGCCGCCCAATGGCTTATACGTCTGCTCCTCAGTCGAGGTCCGCGATGAGAGTTCTTCAGGTCTTGCCCGCACTGCACAGTGGTGGTGTTGAACGTGGCACCGTGGAATTTGCCGCCGAACTAGTCAAACGCGGCCACGAGTCGTTCGTCGTGTCCAACGGAGGCCCTCTGGTCCGCCAACTGGAAAGCGGTGGCTCGACTCATATCACCATGCCGGTTCATCGCAAATCCCCGGCCTCTTTCGGGCAGATTCTGCCTATGCGACGCCTGCTGGAGGACATCCGGCCGGATGTGGTCCACGTCCGATCCCGCATGCCAGCCTGGATCACCAGACTGGCATGGCGTGGCCTCCCTGCCAATGACCGCCCGGTGATGGTGTCCACCTTCCATGGCATGTACTCGGTCAATCCCTACAGCGCCATTATGGCCAAGGCGGACCATATCATCGCAGTTTCGGACTGCGTGCGGGATTACGTCATTCGTAACTTCCAGGTTCCCGAGGACAAGCTGACCGTGGTTCAGCGCGGGGTAGACGTTGACGGATTCCGTAACCGAACTCTCGATTCCGAGTGGCGATCAAGGATACTGGCCGAATACCCACAACTCGGCGACAAACGAATCATTATGATGCCCGGCCGAATCTCCCGCTGGAAAGGTCAGCTGATGTTTCTGGAGGCGATGGCGGAGATCGTCCAAAAAGCACCCGACTGCCATGGCATTATTGTCGGCGGGGTGGAGCCTGGCAAGGACCGCTTCATGGAAGAACTGGAGCATCGACGAGAGGAACTGGGACTAACACACCACATTACGTTTTTAGGCCAGCGGAATGACATGGCCGAGCTGTATCTGATATCAAATCTCGTCTGCCACATGTCGACCAAACCGGAACCCTTCGGCCGCACAGTCACCGAGGCGCTGGCCTCCGGAACACCTGTGGTGGCCTTCGACCGTGGCGGTGCGGCGGAAACCCTGCGAGCGTGCTTTCCGGAAGGATTGGTGGAGCCGGACGATACAACGGCCTTTGCACAGGCAGCCTTGAGACTTCTGGCCACGCGGAATCACGATATCCGGGTGCCCTATAGATTTCGACTGGAAGCCCAGACTGAAGCGACCCTCTCCATCTACAATCGCCTGCTGACAAGAAGCGAATACTGTGATGGCTGAGTCCCCGCTGACCATTGCCATGTTGCTTGCCACCCCAGGCAAGAGCTGGGGTGGTATGGAAAAGCACACAGCAGAGTTAGTTGAAGCGCTTGCCCATAAAGGGCATGTGGTGCATCTGGTCGGGCACCCGGCTTATCAAAACCGCTTCAGCACCAGCGTGCACTTCCATCCGATGCCAATGCACCTTGGCAGGCGCAATCCGGTTCTGCATCTGAAACTTCGGAAGTTGCTTCGTCGTTTGGCACCCGATCTGTGCCATGGACAGGGCAACAAAGCTATCTGCTTGCTGAGCCGACTGAAGCTACCGGCCAAACAAGTTGGCACAATCCACGGCATCAAAAAAAATCATCAAGGGCTTGAGAGAATGGACGCCGTTATCGGCGTTAGCCAGACAGTCATGGCCACACTGAACCACCCGAACAAGACGCTCATCTACCACGGAAGCTCTACAGGCCAGCTACCACCGTCCTCCCCCTCTCCATTTAGCACAAACTCCTCTGTACAAGCCGTCTCGATTGGCCGCCTCGAGCCCGTTAAGGGATTTGATGTGCTGATCAAAGTCTGGAAACAGCTCAACAACGATGAACGGCTCACGATAATCGGGGAGGGTAGCCAACGAAACTCGCTGGAAGAACAGATTTCCGCCACAGGCCTGTCGTCACGAGTATCACTGGCCGGTTTTCAGAGTGCACCAGAGAGCTGGCTTAAGCATGCCGATGTCTGCATCGTCAGTTCACACCGGGAAGGGCTCTCTTACGTTGTCATTGAGGCACTGCAAGCCGGATGCCCGGTGCTTGCCACACCCGTTGCCGGAGCAATGGAGCTTTTACCTGCGACCGCCGTGGCGGAGAACAATTCGGCGGAAGCCATCTATCAATTACTGGCCACGCACTTGCCGGCACTGAAACAGCTCAGCGTAATAGAACGCCCAGCTATGGAGCATGCGAGGCGAGAATTGACGATTGAAAATATGGTTTGTCGAACCGAAGACATCTATCAAAAACTTCTCAGGAGCACCGGCCATGATTGACCTGTCGAGGGAGACACCGTTTGCCTCCGGGGCCAACCGGCATTGTTTTCGGCATCCCGACAACCCTCAACTGTGCCTGAAAGTCCTGCGCCCTGAAAACATCGAAGCTCGCTTTCATCGCCAGTCTTTTCCGAAAAAACTTCTTGGCAAACGCCGGATTGATGATAACGTCCAAGAGTTGAAAGCCTACCAACAACAAGCCATTCGTCAGTTGATCAGGCAAGATCAGGCTGAAAAGTTATGGCAGCATCTGCCTCGTTTCCATGGAGCCATACAAACCTCCCTGGGGACGGCCAACGTCAGCGAGCTATTGCTGAATGATCGCAACCAGCCCGCCCAGACCCTTGAGCATTACCTTCAACACCAGGGGTTTGATAAACCCATGCAGGAAGCCGTCAGGCGCTTCTGCGACTGGCTCCAGAATACCGGCATTCTCACCCGTAACCTGCTGCCCCACAACCTGGTGGTGGTAGAGCGGAAGCGCCAGCCGGAGCTGTACCTGGTGGACGGACTCGGCGCCCCCACCATACCAGACCGGCTCGCAGCTGTTCCCGCCTGGCGGCGACGCTATATCCGCCGGCGCATCCAACGTTTCTACCTGCGGATAGAGTGGGAGTTAAGCGACCGGCAACAAAGCTGGGAACATTCCCAGAAACAGTAGTTTCGCCTTTGCGCCTTGCCGCACCGAACGGATGGTGATAGCTTCCGCTCAGTCTGAAGATAAGAGATGAATTCCCGATCCATGGCCGTGTCCAAAGCAACATTTCTGATTCTCGCCCTCAAACTGGCTGGCAAGTTGCCCTTGCGAGGCGCGCAACTGATTGGCCGCCTGCTCGGCACACTGGGCTGGGTATTTAAGGGCAGGTCACGCAAAGTGACGGAAACCAACCTAGGCATCTGCTTTCCGGAAATGCCCGCAAACCAGCGCAGGGACCTGGCACGCTCCAGTCTGCGCCATACCGGTCAGACCTTGATGGAAATTCCGCTGATGTGGGAATGGCCGGTGGAGGATTGCCTGGGGTTAATTCGGGAAATTGAAGGTGAACAGCTGCTCAGCGACGCGCTCGCCAAAGGCCAGGGTATCGTGCTGCTGGCTCCCCACTTGGGTAACTGGGAGCTGACTGGTCTGTATTTTTCATCCCGCCATAAAATGGCCGCGCTATACAGCCCTCCACACATTCGTGAATTCGAGGATTACATGATCCGGGTACGCGGGCGTATTGGCTCCGAGCTGGTGCGCGGGGACCGGCGCGGACTCGCACGCATGATCACCCTGCTGCGGGAAGGTGGCATTGCCGGAATTCTCCCTGACCAGAGCCCCCGCGCAAAAGGCGTCGC
>JAKLLS010000189.1 GCA_022014155.1 Marinobacter sp.
TGATAAACTCATAGGCGTTACGGCTTTCTGCACGCTTACGCTCGCTGGTTTCTTCGATAAACAGTTGCCCCATCCGCTGGGCAATAAGGAAGGCCTTCATCGGGGACTCAGACTGGTAGGTAATGGAGAAGTAGCTATCTCCTCTGGGTCGCACAGAGAGATTACTACGCAGTGCACCAATTCGTTCTTCAACTTGTGAATGTTCCATGTCCTGGGCCCCATCACCGAAAATGGACTTATCGAGAGCGACCTTTTCCATCAAGCTTCGGCTCCAGAGCAACTCCTTCGCAGCAGATGCCCGATCATTGATTTCAGTAGCTACCGCACTACCTTCCATCAAGGGGCGAATAATATTTCGGTCATCAATGAAGATGATGGTTTCTGACTGATATTTGTAGGGCCAGAGAAAACCAGCGGCCAGCACACCAAAACTGACCACGATAAAAAGCAGGAGAGCGAGCCATTTTCTCGCCCGCACTTCCCTCAGGATCTCAACGGGTACTTGTGATAGAGGTAAAGCCATAGCGACAAACTCACAATAGATCTAGCAACTGAAACTCAAAAACGCCGCTCCGGAACACTGAGAATATCCCCAGGGCGTATCGCATAATTGGTTTTCACATCGCCATTGTTAAGAATATCCTCAAGCCGAATGGGGATTGCGACCACCTCACCGTTCATCTTTCGGTACAGCATGGAATTGTTCAATGCCGCAAACGGAGTAGCGCCACCCGCTCCCAGAACAACGTCGAGCACCGTCATCCCCGCGCGATGGGGAACGGACACAGGTTGCTGCACAGCTCCGGTCACCCGCACGCGATCGCTGTATTCGTGACTGCCCATCGACGTCACAACGATGCTCACTTGTGGTTCCCGGATGTATTGTGCGAGGTTTCTCTCGATTATCTCGGCAAGATTAGCCGGCGTACGGCCAGCAGCTCGGACGTCGCCAACAAGAGGCACGGAAATCATGCCGTCAGGTCGGACCGGAACGGAAATGCTCAGGTCTTCGTTTCGCCAGACTGAAACCTGCACCACGTCAGTAGCTCCGAGTACATACTCGTCTACGCTGGTAGCGGTATTAAGGCGCAAGGCGCGCTGAATCTTCTCCGGGGAAGAGGGAGATGGGCCGGCACAACCAGCAGCTAGCGCTGCTGCAGCCAGGAGCAGGGCAACCCCTGCAAGGGAGTACTTCCGTGACATTTTGATTCCTCTCTACAAGTCCTTGCTTCATTCCATGTTTCGGGAACAGCACAACCCCGAAACTACCTTGATCCTTTTTTGAACAATACCACTTCTACTGTTTGAATTATAATCAGCAAATCCAGTAACAAACTCTGGTTCTTAATATAGTAAAGATCGTAACGAAGTTTCTCTCTGGTATCTTCTTCGTTGTCTGCATAAGCAAAGCATAGCTGAGCCCAGCCGGTCAGGCCTGGTTTTACCCTGTGCCTTTCACTATAAAAGGGGATCTTTTCCGACAGCTGTTCGACAAATACAGGTCGTTCCGGCCGCGGACCAACGAATGCCATCGAGCCGGTTAGCACATTGAAAATCTGTGGCAACTCATCAATACGCAGCTTACGGATAAACTCCCCCACTCTTGTAACCCGGGTATCGTTCTGACTGGCCCAGACAGCCCCGTTCTTTTCTGCGTCGGTGACCATAGAGCGAAATTTGTAAACTCTGAAGATACGTCCGTTCAACCCCACCCGCTCCTGGCTATAAAAAACTGGCGCCCTGAGTCCATCTTCGATCTTGATAGCAATAGCGGTAAGAATCATTAATGGAAGGCCCACCAATAACAGGGTGGTTGCCGCCAGAAAGTCCAGTGAACGTTTGCCAAACCGAAACACTGACGACACTTTGAATCCGTCAGAAAACACCAGCCAGCCCCGGGTCACCATTTCCAATGCGACTTTCCTGGATTCCCTCTCATAAAAAGTTGCACCGTCCACAATCCGGACCCCATACATCTTGCACTCCAGGAGATCCTCCATTGGCAGGCCTTTCCTGCGGTCGTCTACCGCAACTACAATTTCGCTCACCGGATGTTTGCGGATGTGCTGAAAGAGAGTTACCGGCAAGCGCATCAGGTGTTCTTCACCGATTTCAACCGCTTCATCCGGTAGCGGGACAAAACCTGTAAAAACGAACCCCTGACGGTTCAGCGGTGTTTTCAGGTCCATGAGCAATTGCCGGGCTCTGTACCCTGCGCCCAAAACCAGAACTTTCCGTTTGAATGCGTCCTTGCCCGCAATCGCAAAAAAAATCAGGCGAAAGATACCCAGGAGAAACAACCCAAAGACAGAGGCAGTTGTGAGTATGTCGGAGAAGCCCAAGTACCACAGCCATTCATTTCCGAAAATGTAGAATAACCCGGAAGCCGGAACCCCGATAATGAGCGAAAAGATTGTCCGTAGCATCATGCCGGACATGCCTTCTTCAAGGCGCGACTGGTGAACGCCTAGCGCGACCATTACGATGAGATTGACGATGCCAAATGCGAACGCAGACGGGAGCAGGAACTCGATGTTGTCCAGGAAGAGAGAGAGTTCACCAAAGTAGCGGAAAAAGACAGCGATCAGAAAACTTACGGCCAGAACGACCAGGTCGATAAGGCCCAGTATAACGAAAGGAACGTGAATATAGTGCCTGAACAATCTGACGTGGGCCACGTCAACTCCTTTTGTTGCTCATAATAAAAGCGTCTGCGCATCCAATGCTGCAGAACTGACAGGGATAAAGTCTACTGCATTTATATGATACTGCAATTATCCACTGGAACGTCTCCTCGAATGGTGTCAGATCACAAAAAGCTGTACAAATTCGTGCACTGGCGTGCCCTCAAGGATCTTCTGGTTTTTGCACAACTGAAAGATCTGACGGCAACGCTCAGCAGGAAACCGGGTCGCCAGGTTGTTATGAAACTTTTCTTCCAGCAACGGAATGCCCTCTTTCCTGCGGCGCCGGTGGCCGATGGGATACTCTACCGCCACCTTGTCGGTGCTGGTTCCGTCCTTGAAAAACACCTGGATGGCGTTGGCAATGGAGCGTTTGTCTGCCTCCAGATACTCACGGGTGTATCGCTCATCTTCCACAATGTCCATTTTCGAGCGGATCTTGTCGATGATGGGGTTGGCCTCGTGAAAACTGTCTTCGTAGTGCTCTGCCGTCAGGCTGCCGAAGATCAGGGGGACGGCTGCCATATATTGCAGGCAGTGATCCCGATCCGCAGCGTTGGCGAGCGTGCCTTCCTTGGAAATGATGCGAATGGCAGATTCATGAGTGGTGATGACAATCCGGTCGATGTCATCGAGCCGATCTTTCACTTGTGGATGCAGAGTAACAGCCGCCTCCGCTGCTGTCTGGGCGTGGAACTCCGCCGGGAAGGAGATCTTGAACAGGATGTTTTCCATCACATAGGACCCGAAATCCTGCGGCAGCGAGAATCGCTGCTGATCCTTCGGCTTCAGTTTCTGGTCCTTGTTGGTCTTGCTGAACAGCACATCGTAAAAGCCCCACTGGGGAGCCGTCAGCACGCCGGGAACACCCATCTCACCGCGCAGGGCGATATCCGCCAGGCGTACCGCCCGTGAGGTGGCATCACCTGCCGCCCAGGACTTGCGGGAGCCGGCATTGGGCGCATGGCGATAGGTTCTGAGGGACTGACCGTCTACCCAGGCATGGGACAACGCGGATAATAGTTGCTCACGGCTGGCGCCCATGAGTTTGGCGGTGACTGCTGTCGATGCCACCTTAACCAGCACCACATGATCCAGCCCCACCCGGTTAAAGGAGTTCTCCAACGCCAGCACGCCCTGGATTTCATGGGCCATGATCATGGCTTCCAGCACCGCGCGGATGGTGAGGGCTTTCTTGCCCCCGGCCACATATTTCTGGGAAAGATGGTCCGCGACCGCCAGGATGCCGCCCAGATTATCCGATGGATGCCCCCACTCCGCCGCCAGCCAGGTATCGTTGTAATCCAGCCAGCGCACAATGCAGCCGATATCCCATGCCGCCTTGACCGGGTCCAGACGAAACGAGGTACCAGGCACCCTGGCACCATAAGGAACGACAGTACCCTCAACCATCGGCCCCAGATGCTTGGTACACTCAGGAAAGCGCAACGCCAGCAACCCACACCCCAGGGTGTCCATCAGGCAGTTGCGGGCGGTGTTCCAGGCTTCTGCGCTGTCGACCTTATAGGTCAGGACGTAGTCCGCAATTTTCTGCAGGACGTCGTCGTAATCCGGTCGGACATTCTGGTCTACGTTGCTGCTCATTGGCGCTCTCCTTTTCCATGCGGATGAGGGACGGCCATGCATGACGGCTGACTTACCCGATGAAGGTAAGTCTAGGTCATTACTGAGCGGTTTGCGGCACCCGAACCCAACCTTCCATCAGGATCCGCGCACTGCGGCTCATAATGGCTTTGGTCGCGGTCCACTGATTGTCTACTTGCCTGGCCTCGGCGCCGACCCGCAGGGTGCCGGACGGGTGTCCAAAGGTCACATGGGTACGGTCACCACCGCCGGCAGCCAGATTCACCAAGGTTCCCGGAACGGCGGATGCCGTGGCAATCGCCACCGCCGCAGTGCCCATCATGGCGTGGTGCAGTTTGCCCATGGACAAGGCTCGCACCAGTACGTCCACATCCCCGGCGGCTATGGTCTTGCCACTGGAAGATACGTAATCCACCGGTTTGGCGACAAACGCCACTTTCGGGGTGTGCTGACGATTCGCGGCTTCCTCAATATTCCGGATCAGCCCCATTTTCACTGCGCCATGAGCACGAATAGTCTCGAACATGGCCAGAGCCTTGGGATCGCTGTTGATGTCGTCCTGCAGCTCGGCCCCCTTGTACCCGATATCTTCCGCATTAACGAAGATGGTCGGGATACCGGCATTGATCATGGTGGCTTTCAGGGTGCCCACACCGGGTACATCCAGATCATCCACGAGGTTACCGGTGGGGAACATAGAGCCTTCGCCATCGGCCGGGTCCATGAATTCCACCTGCACTTCGGCGGCTGGGAATGTCACCCCGTCCAGTTCGAAATCGCCGGTTTCCTGGACCTCACCGTTGGTAATCGGCACGTGAGCCACGATGGTTTTGCGGATGTTGGCCTGCCAGATACGGACGGTACAGGTGCCGTTTTCAGGGATGCGGTCTTTGGCGACGAAGCCACCGTTAATGGCGAACGCACCGACTGCGGCGGTCAGATTGCCACAGTTGCCGCTCCAGTCTACAAACGGCTTGTCAATGGAGACCTGGCCGAACAGGTAGTCCACGTCGTGATCCGGCTGGGTGGGTTCCGCCAGGATGACGGTCTTGCTGGTGCTGGAGGTGGCGCCGCCCATGCCATCGATCTGCTTCTGGTAGGGATCGGGGCTGCCGATGACTCGCAGCAGCAGTTTGTCCCGGGCTTCGCCGGGGACCTGACAGGCTTCCGGTAAATCCTGCAGGCGGAAGAACACGCCTTTGCTGGTGCCGCCACGCATGTAGGTGGCGGGCACTTTGATTTGTGGTTTATGAGGCATAGAGTACCTTTTTTGCATAGGTTGTCGGATTACGGCTGCGCCTAATCCGACCTACGGTGCTTTTCCCCTCTCCCCAACCCCTCTCCCGCGAGGGGAGAGGGGCTCCTA
>JAKLLS010000004.1 GCA_022014155.1 Marinobacter sp.
TTTCACGCAGATGTTTTTCATCTCGGTGTAGAACTCCAGGGAGTGCACACCGCCCTCGCGGCCAATGCCGGACTGCTTGCTGCCACCAAACGGTGTCCGCAGATCACGGAGGAACCAGCTGTTGACCCAGATAATGCCCGCTTCAATCTGGCCAGCTACCCGATGGGCACGGGTGATGTTCTCGCTCCAGATCGCCGAGGCCAGCCCGTAAGGAAGACTGTTGGCCAGTTCAATCGCCTCTTCCTCGCTGTCGAACGGACACAGGTGGACACAGGGGCCGAAGATCTCGTCGGTAATCACCGCGGAATCTTCCGGCAAACCGGTCCAGATCGTGGGCTGAACCCAGGCACCGCCGGCCAGTTCTTCGGGCATTTCCGGAACACCACCACCGGTGACCACGGTGGCACCGTCGTCCACGGCTTTCTGGTAGTAGGAAAGGACTTTCTCGCGGTGTTTGAGACTGACCAGCGGGCCCAGGTTCGCTTCGGCATCATCCGGCGGACCGATCTTCAAACCTTCCGCCGCTTCTTTCAGGCGGCCGACAAACTCGTCGAATATGGAGCGCTCGACATACACCCGCTCGGTCCCCAGGCATACCTGTCCACAGTTGGCGAAGGCCGAGCGCATGGTGCCCTCGATGGCCTTGTCCATGTCGCAGTCAGCAAACACCAGGCCGGCGTTCTTGCCGCCCAGCTCCAGGGAAATGTCCCTGATGCCCCTGGCGGCTGCTTTCATGATCACTTCGCCAGTACCGGTTTCGCCGGTAAAGGTGAAGCCATCCACCAGCGGATGCTCGGTGAGGAATGCACCTGCTGAATTACCACCGAAGCCATGAATGACATTGAACACCCCATCCGGCACGCCGGCGTCTTTCATCACCTCGCCCAGCAGGGCGGTGGTGGTGGGGGTTTCCTCGGAAGGTTTGACGACCACAGTATTGCCACACGCCAGGGCGGGCCCTACTTTCCAGGTCATCAGCAGCAACGGCAGGTTCCAGGGGCTGATCACGCCAATCACGCCTTTGGGGCGGCGAACAGCGTAGTTCAGCGCACCCGTACCATCCGGTGTCGGCATTTCAAAGGATTCCGTGGGCACGTTCTTGATCATGTCCGCGAACACCTTGAAGTTGGCCGCGCCCCGGGGTATGTCGATGTGGCTCGCCATGGATTTGGGTTTGCCGGTATCGAGGCATTCCGCTTCCAGGAACTCATCGAACCGGGCTGTGATGCCGTCCGCCACCTTGTGCAGGATGCGGGTACGTTCTTCCAGCGTCATCTTGCCCCAGGGGCCACGCAGTGCAGTTTTCGCTGCCCTGACCGCGGCATCCACTTCTTCCCGACCGGCCTCGTGAACCTTGCTGATCACTTTGCCGTTTGCCGGGTTAACGTTGTCGAACAGCTTGCCGCTGGCGGAACCAACATACTGCCCGTTGATGTAGTGTTTGATGTCTTTCATTGCTGCCTAATCCTGTTCTGTATGGCCCTGTTGAGCTGTTGAAACGTCAGGTCAAAACCGTAAGGAACCGTTCGTTCAGTACCCGGTCGTGGTAGAAGATGGCCTTACCCAACTGCTCGGCCTGCCAGGTCACCGGCTTGTGGTCCGGGTAGGTGTAGTCGCCACCACAGAACACTTCATTGCGGTTACCGGACGGATCGAAGAAGTAGATGGTCTTGCCGTGGGTCAGGCCATGACGGGTCGGGCCGATATCAATGGAGGTATCGGTCATGGAGATCAGGTCCGCGGCACGCAGGACGTCTTCCCAGGTCTCCAGGAAGAAAGAGGCGTGGTGGAACTTGCCCGGTTCTTCATGATGAATGAACGCGATGTCGTGCTCTTTCATGGACACCGTCAGGAACTGGGCAATGCGAGTGCCATCTTCGGCCAGAACCTGTTCGGCCAGATGGAAGCCCAGCACGTTGACGAAAATGTCGTAAGTCGCTGCCAACTCCGGTCCATACAACAGGCAGTGGTCAAAACGAACCGCCTTCATGCCGTCCAGGCCACGGGGCCAGGCTTCCGGGTTAACCTCGGTAACACCCCACTTACCGGTGTACAGTTTGTCTGCGAATAACTCGAAGGAATGACCAGATGGCGCCGTGAAGCGAACCCGGCGGCCACAGTCTTTCAACTCGCCCCCGGGGATCTGCTCGATGTCCACTCCGAAGTCCACCAGATCCTTCTCCAGCTGAACCAGCGTTTCTTCATCAACGACCTTGAAAGCCATGAAGTCGCAGCCGGGCTCGTCCGCTTCGCGCAGAACCACAGAAAACTTGTCCACTTCGGTCCAGGCCTTCAGATACACCCGGCCCTGATCATCGCGGTCGGTTTCGATCAGACCCAGCAGGTCCACGTAGTGTTTGACGGCTGCATCCATATCGAGTACTCGGATCTGGACGTGGCCGGGACGCATTACACCTTTTCTCATGACAATTACCTCAACGCTGTTGTTTTTGTTTGCCTGTTTGAAAGCCCGGCCGCCGGTTGCGGCAGGCACTCGATGGTCAGGTCAGTCAGGGGATAGAGTCGGCAAGCCAGCACCTCCCCCTTTTCAATGGCTTCTGACGGAACATGGGCCTTGCTCATCTTTCCGCACTCGAACTCGCCCTCAACCACCTTGATCTTGCAGTAACCGCAACCGCCACCGCGGCATCCCACGGGAACGCACTTCAGCCCTGTCTGCTCCATTGCCTTGAGGACACTCTGGTCGTCCTGGCAACTGAAGCGGTCTCCCGTTGTCTGGTTGAAAACCTGGAACGACGCCATGGTTGTTCTCCCGGTTAAATCTTCTTGAACAGGGCTGAACGCTGGGTTTCTTCCGCACCGTCTGCCGCCGTCAGGAATTTCTCCATGAAGATGTCCCGCTCAAACAACCGGCCCTGCATCAATGCCGTAATGGCGGCATCGATCATCGGCGGCGGCCCACACAGATAAGCTTTGTGCTCAGAAAAACGACCACCGAAGTGTTCCCTGGCCGCGTCATGCACATAGCCCCGGAACCCAGACCAATCACCGTCTTCGTCCGCCTGGCTTAGCGCCGGCACATAGGTGAAGTTGTCATTGTCCCGGGCCAGACCTTCGAACAGCTCATGGTTGTAGAGTTCGGCCAGGTTACGGGCCCCCTGGAACAGAGTGATCTGACGATCGTCGTCCTGCTCCAGCAGATCGATGATCATGGATTGCGGACTGGAGAGACCGGAGCCGCCGGCAATGAAAATCAGGTTGCCTGGCTGCGAGCTGCGTACGAAAAACTGGCCGTAGGGACCAGACAGATGCAGCTGCTCACCCACCTTCAGTTGCTGATGGATGTAAGTGGTGGCCGCGCCGCCCTCGACCAGACGGACGTGAAGCTCCACTTCATCAGCCTTGCTGGGTGGATTCGCCAGGGAGAAGGCTCTTGGCCCTTCCACCCCCGGCAGCTCGATATTGATGTACTGGCCGGCCTGAAAGGTCATCGGGCGATCCAGTTTCAGATGAATGCCCTTGATGGTCGGGGACAGCTCGACGATATCGCTGACGGTCGCGGTATAGTCCTCAACCGGATAGCCCTCGAAGTCTTCATCAACATCAATATCTGCCTCAATGGTGACGTCGCTTTCCACGGTGGCGCAGCAGGCCAGCACCTTGCCTTCGTCCCGTTCGACATCCATCAGGGCAAAAGGCGAGGCATCGCCGATTTCAACATCGCCCTCGACAACCTGAACCTTGCAGGTGGCGCAGGTGCCATGGCCGCAGGCAAAGGGCAGCCAGACCCCCTGGCGGAGAGCTGCCTGGAGGATGGTCTGGCCTTCCTCCACCTCAATCTGTTCGCCAATTGGCTCGATCGTTACGGTATGACTCATGGCAGTATCCTCAGGATGCGGAGCCGGCGATGCCGTCCAGCCCTTTGGTGGTAACAGTCAACATGCTCTTGTGGTCGATACCGCAGTCCTTGAGCGTGGCGGAGGCATCGGGCGTGAACGGCTCACCATTCAGCTGCCACTCGGCCGCCAGGAAATCCGCCTGTGGCGCATCCGGGTGGTCTGCAGTCGCCGGTTTGAGAACCTCATCCACAAAAGCGCCGAAGGTCATGTCTGGCTGCACCAGCATCGCAAAGGGCGAGCAGTACATCAGGTGGTGCGGCCAGTAGACATACAGCAACTGCATGCCATGAAAGTTTTCAACTTTGTCTCGGGGTTCAAACTTGTAGTCGTATAAGGCATTTACACTCATGATCATCACCTTGTTGTTTTTGGGGCGATGCGCCCGGCGCCAATTGGCCCGCGCGCTTCCGGGATCAGGCAGCGTCCTGTTTGGCGCTGTCGGCCTTGGTGTCGGATGACTTGCCCTTGATGGACAGCCAGCGCTTGTGATCCGGGGACCCGATGTACTCGAAATTGTCCTCGCCGATGTTGATGTGGTAGTACTTCGACACCACTGTCTCGACGTCGCCACCTTCACAATTGCCTTGGTAGATTTGATGTACCGGCAGCCAGGCCTGCACGTACTTCTCTGGCTCGTGCTTGAAGATGTCGCAGCAACCATCGGAGCAGAAGTGATAGCGCTCACCCTCGTGCACGATCTGTCGGTGGCTGAGCGCCGTGGGATCTTCCTTCTCGGTGAAGATGGTCGGGATCTGGCACACCTGGCACAGTTGCGGCAGGGTGTTGTTGTAGAAACGACGACCCTCAGCGTGTTCCTTCGCCCAGTGCTCGAAACGCGGGCGGTAGTACTTGTCGAAGGTGTCCGGGTACTTCTCGGACAACCAGTCCATCTCTTCCTTCTCCGGCATCCAGGTGTGGAAGTTGGTGGCTTGGCTGTACTGGTAGAAGGTGCTCCAGGCCTGATGGCTCACATGGTGCTTGGCATCGTTGGCGATGTCCTGATACTTGGGCGGGCGAATGCCATAACGCTCAAGGTCCTTGAACAGCGCGCCGCCGTTCTGCTCGTAGTACACCTCCCACGCTTCGGCCCAGGACATGACCTTGTTCGGCAGCATGTAGTCCATCATCATTCCCACCAGACTCAGCAGGCGGAAACCGCGCCAGAACCATTTGTCGATCCAGCGCTGGACGATGGGGACGTTGTCCTCGTGCTGCTCAAGGATGAACTTGATCACCTCGAGGCCCAGGGTCATGTGCCGTGCCTCGTCGGACTGGGCCGAGAAACCGAAAGTGACGGTGGCCATATCGCCGTTGTAGGCGGCGCCGGACATGAACGGCACGAACAGCAGGTTGGTCAGCACGTACTCGAAGGAGAACGAGATCGCGGTCAGGAACTCGAACGGCCCTGCGGAGCGGGCGTCGTCGAAGAACGACTTGGGCACGGAAAGGAACCACACCCGGTCGTGCATGTGCGCGGCATCATGCAGGCCGTTGAAGTGCTTGTTGTAGTGGCTCATGGCGTGCTGCTGGGTCTGGGAATGACGAAGCTCGTCAATGGCCTGCATCTGGCAAGCGACCCTGGCTCCGGCACCGCTGAACTGGCGACCCACTTTGGCGTAGCCCTGGAAAGCCGCGTGCTCAAGGGGCGAAACGCCACTGAGGAACAGTTTCAACGCATTCACATAACGGGCGTCCGAGATGTTCTGGTGACCGTTGTTCTGCGCAAAGGCATCAAAAATGGCGTACAGCTTTTTCTCTTTTTCGGCCTGGTACTTCCAGTAGGCGTCCATGGTCAGACGGAACGGGTCCTCCCACTGGGACCAGTCGGTGATCTTGATACCTTCAAAATCCTCATCCGGAAAAATGTCTTTCTTTTTCTGGTAGGTTGGTTCCCAGGCCATGTCCCGGGTCAGATATTGGTACTTGTCTTTGAGATTCAGCTTCTTGTTTTTAACAACCATGATAGATCTCCCAATTAGGTCCACTGAAGAATGAAGTGGTCGTCGTCTTCGTCGACATTGCCGCCGATACTGATCACGTCGATAAGCATTTCCTGAACGTCCCAGTCGCGACCGAGCTTCTCTTCCATCGTTTCCCGGTTGATCACCAGGCGCTTTTCTGCCTGTATCCGGATCATTGCCGGCTGATGCTGGACTTCCGCTTCCGGGTTGTCCTCGGCGATGGCTTCCACCAGGTAGCGGGCGTTGTCGTTGTCCTGAAAGGCAATAAATACGAGCTGACTCATGCGGATACTCCCTGGCTCTGCAGTTGGAATTTCTTAAGACGGATGGAGAGTTGTGCCCGGATTTCATCCAGGGCCTCAATGCCGGTGCTGGCCTCGGCCAGTGGCTTGAGTGCGTTGTAAGCCCGTGGTTCCCACTGGTCGATCCAGGCCTGTAGCTGTTCGCGGTTGGCGTCGCTTTCCGCCGCCACGACTTTGATCATGGCATTGGTCCAGCGCAGGGATTCCTTGTACCAGTCCCGCATGAATTCGGTAAGCATGGAGACATCTTCGGCGTCTTGATCGCCCAGCCACTGGTCCATCTTTTCGTACACCAGCGGGAACAACAGACCATCCATCAGCACGTTCTGGACCAACGTCAGCTCAAACCAGTCGTCCACCACCAGAGTGTCTTCCACCAGCTTGCGCATGGGTTGCCACAGCTCGTCATCCATCCAGTAACCCTTGGATTCATCCAGGGCCGCGCCGGTACTGCCGTCCAGCATCAGCGCAATGCGAGACAGGTACTGGCCGATGCCCAGGCGATCCATAGCGGTATAGATGTGCATTTGCGAGACCGTCGTGGCGTTGACATCCCCCGCAATCTTGCTGTTGTTCATGTTGGCGCCCAGCTCCACATGGCGCAGGGGTACCAGCAGCCTCAGGATCTGCTTCTGAGTGGTTTCGGGCAGGCGGGTCAACAGGTTGCGCTTTTCACAGAACCCGAAACTGGTCTCGGCTGCTTCCTGCATTTTGGCCCGGTTACCGACGTAGGCGCCGTAGTAAAACTGGCGTGGGTCAGTGATCGCGTACCAGTCTTCCATGCGGATTGCCGTGCGCATGGGATCATTCAGCGTGTGCTTTGAATCCCACAGCGGGCGGTAGTGAAAGTTGGTTTTGGCTTCCAGGTCATAGCTGGCTTCCTGGTAACGGGACGCCGGCTTGTCGCCGAAACGACGGGCGATGTGCCCGTATGTCTGGCGGATGGGTTCCACCGAATTGGTTTTGATCTCAATGCTCATATCAACTTACCGTTTTGTTGTTTTGAGTGGATGATCGATTTGATGACGTTCAGCGGCGACCCTTCTCGCCGAAACGCCACTTGATCATGTCCGCATCAATCTCGCGGATCATGTCGGAATCCATGTGAACGACATTGTTGTGCCTGCAGAAGATCTCGAACGCTTCGCGGGGAAGGACAAGCTCAACAAACAGTTCGGGATGGCCGATGGCGAAATCGAACTCTATGAATCTGTCTTCAGGTCCACTTCGGACCCGGATGTAACGGGTCAGCTCATCGAAGCTTTTCGCTTGGTTGGTCATTGTTGGCACCGTTGTGTTTGTTATCGGTTGCCATGACCTGAGCAACGGCTGTGCCAGACTCTGGCAACAGCTTCTCAGGAAAATCCTATTGCATTGTTTTTATTGGCTTTTATTCAGCACTAAAATAACTTTCGGCGACAAGTCATCGGCCTGAAGAGGAACAGGATATGCGTGGGTTTTTCACTATTTGATCAACTCAACATCGTAAACTGAGCAAATGCTCAGCTCGTCAGACGACCACCGCGTTTGTCTGAAATTTCATCATTTGATTGATTTTCGACAAGGATAGGGTGTTAGATAAAAGAAGGTGGCGTTCCGCTGCCTTCGCACTGGAAAACCTCTCCCGGATGCGACCCCATACAATTACAAACGGGGCTCCTGAGTATGGCGATTACCTATAAACCACAACTGCAGTATGTGGATTTTCAGGATCTTACGGAGCAGATCCGATTCCAGAGCACGGAAGGTAAAATCTGGTTTGGCGAGCAGCGCATGCTGCTTATGCAGGTCAGTGCCATGGCGGCCTTTCGCCGTGAAATGGTAAATACCATGGGCATTGAGCGAGCGAAGGGCTTTTTCCTGCGACTGGGTTACCAGTCCGGGCTGAAGGACGCTGAACTGGCCCGCAAGCTGCGTCCCCAATGCAGCGAGCTGGATATTTTTCTCGCGGGCCCGCAATTGCACTCACTCAAGGGAATGGTCAAGGTTATTCCCATGGAGATCGACATCGATCACGAGACCGGCAGCTTCTACGGCGAACTCGAATGGGTCGACTCCTTCGAAGTGGATATCTGCCAGACTGAACTGGGCCAGATGGATGAGCCTGCCTGCTGGTCCCTGCTGGGGTACGCCTGTGCCTACACCTCTTCTTTTATGGGCCGTGAAATTATCTTTCGTGAGGTCAGTTGCCGAGGTTGTGGTGACGACAAATGCATGATCGTGGGTAAACCCGCAGAAGAATGGGAGGATGCCGCCGAGTTTGCCCAATACTTCAAAGCAGACACCATCATGGAGGAACTGTACGACCTTCAAAGCCAGATCAGTTCGTTGCGCAGTAGCCTGGAAAAACAGCAGGGCCAGTATTACGGCATCGGGCAATCCACCTCCTACAACAAGGTCTGCAAAATGATCGATAAGGCCGCACAGGGTAAAGTGTCGGTCCTGTTGCTGGGTGAGACCGGCGTGGGCAAGGAAGTGATTGCCCGCAGCGTGCACCTTCGCAGCGAACGTGCTGAACAGCCGTTTATCGCCGTGAACTGCGCAGCCATCCCTCCCGACCTGATCGAAGCTGAGCTTTTCGGTGTTGAGAAGGGGGCCTATACCGGTGCAAACCAGTCACGGTCAGGTCGCTTTGAGCGTGCAAACACTGGCACCATATTTCTTGACGAAGTGGTGGAACTGACACCCCGGGCCCAGGCGACATTATTGCGAGTATTGCAGGAAGGGGAGCTGGAGCGTGTTGGCGACAACCGTACTCGGGCAGTGGATGTCAGGGTTATTGCAGCCACCAATGAAAGTCTGGAAAAGGCCGTGGAAGATGGCCGCTTCCGCTCCGACCTGTTTTACCGGCTCAATGTGTTTCCAGTGAAAATTCCACCGCTGAGGGAACGGTTGGAAGATTTACCGTTGCTGGTCGAACACTTCCTGAAGAAATTCCATTCAGAGTACAGCAAACGCACGCTTGGCCTTTCAGACAAAGCCCTTGAACTCTGCCTGCATTACCACTGGCCGGGCAACATCCGGGAGCTGGAAAACGTCATTGAGCGTGGTGTGATCCTGACCGACAACAACGAATCCATCAGCCGTGAATCTCTGTTTGCAGGCCTACCCGAATCCCAGTCCAACCAGCCCCAGGGCGTTGTCGACAGCCACGGCCAGCTTGTTGAGGAGGCTTGTGGAGAATCCGGAGGCGATTGGGCCACCCAAATACTCGGGAATGGCATCAGCCTGGACGATGTGGAAGAAATATTGATGCGGCGTGCGATGGAAGAGGCAAACCAGAATGTTTCAGGGGCGGCCCGAATACTCGGCCTGACCCGACCTGCACTTGCCTACAGGCTCAAGAAATCCGGCATTCTGACGGAGAGCTAAACACCATTCTGACAAGGACGTCCCACGCCCCTCATCCCCTTTTCACTATATCAGCAAGCGTCTTTTCCACTTGATCATTTGATAAAAATCAACCTCTCCAACAACGCCTGAAGGCATCAACCCGCCACCTGAAAACACCAGCATTTCCCAGATTTTTCATACAGTTAAAAGCACACCACCGGGTGTGGCACACGCGTTGCTAAATCACTGTCAGTCGCTTTATCCACAAAAACAAAGACGGTGACATACAATGCGAAATGCCCCCCTGCGCACATGGCGCACCACTGGCAAAGCCGTGTCCCTGGCAGGACTGTCGTCGCTTCTGATGACGGGCTGCGAAGCCCCCCTGAACCTCGAAGCGGTTCGGGAGCAGTCGCAACAGGCTGTCAAACGGACAGACTTCTACCAGGCAATGGCCCGCAACGAAAAGGTTATTGTTCTCGCTGGCAATAACGGCGTTGTGCTGGTGAGTTCCAACAACGGAGAGTCCTGGAGCCGGCAGACGCCGAGCTCAGACAGCTTCCTGGCACTGGACGTCTGCCCCGACAACAGCTTCATAGCACTGACCTTCGACAACAAAATATGGCACGGCGATGCCAGCGCTGAAGACTGGACAGCGCACCCCCTGCCCAGCCAGGAGCAGATGATGACTGCGGCCTGTGCCCCCGATGGGAGCTGGTGGGCCGCCGGCAGCTTCACCACCATCCAGGGCAGCGCCGATCAGGGTGAGAGCTGGACTGAAACCTCCCTCAACGAGGACGCCATCCTCAACAACCTGCAGTTCGTCGATTCCAGCAAGGCCTTCGCCACGGGTGAATACGGCCTGGTGCTCACCACCGAAGACGGTGGCGACAACTGGGACTATGCCGGCTACCTGCCGGAGGAGTTCTATGCCCATGCCAGCCACTTCCGCTCAGCGGAGGAGGGCTGGGTTGGCGGCCTTAACGGTTTTATCTACCACACCACCGACGGTGGCGAAAGCTGGGAGAAATCCCCCACCGGAATCAATGCACCAATCTTCGGGTTTGTGTCCGGCGTCTCCGGTCTATACGCCCTGGCGGATAATGCGACCGTGCTGAGGCACGTCGATCAGTCCTGGCAGAAGGTTTCCACTTCCGACCAACCCCTGTATTTGCGCAGCGGCCTTTTGCTCACTGATCACCGGCTGCTCGCCGCAGGTGGTCGTGGCCTTCTGCTGAACCTTGAACTTCCCGCGGCCCTCTCGGCCAGCACTGACTGAGGAACTCCGCCATGCCTGGACTGCATCGCTTTACCCACCTCCTGCACCAGCTGGAGCTCTGGATTTTTAACAACCCGCGCAAGGTGTTGAGTGTTCTTGCCATTCTCACTCTGGCATTTGCACTACGCATTCCCGGACTGAAAATCTATACCGATTTTGCCGACCTTCTGCCGCAACAGCACCCCTACATTGAGCTGCACAACAGCATCAAGGACAGCTTTGGCGGTGCGAATGTTCTTACGGTCGGTATTGAGTTCGACGAAGGCGACATCTTTACCAATGAGAATCTCGCCAAGATAGACCGGATTACCCAGGCAGTGGACAGCCTCCCCGGGGTCAACCACAACCTGGTGTCGAGCGTGACTCACCGCAATTCCCGCAAGATCTGGCTGACGGAAGTCGGCAGCATCAACTCGGAGCCCTATTACGACTCCACCTCCGGCGAGTACTCACAGGCAGCACTGGCTGCCATGAAAGCCGATGTAGCGGCCAATCCACGAGTGTATGGGCCCCTGGTGTCTCCGGACATGAAGATGGCCCTGATCAAGGCGCAGTTGATTGAAGGCAAGCTGGATTACGAGAAAACGTTTGCACAGCTACAGGCACTGCGCAACACAGAGGAAAGTGTCGGCGTTGAAATCTACGCCACAGGGCAGCCAGTCCTCGTGGGCTGGGCCTACACCTACATGGAACAGATTCTCCAGATCTTTATTTTCACCGTGCTCACAATGTTGGCCTTGCTCGTTTTCCATTTCCGTAAGGCCTACGGCGTTCTGATCCCCCTCGGTGGCGTTATGGTCTCCACGATCTGGGGCCTTGGGATCATCAGCCTGCTCGGCTACAACCTGGATCCACTTGGGCTGGTGATCCCCTTTTTGATTGCAGCCAGGGCCATGAGCCATGGCGTACAGCTTGTTGAACGCTACTACGCGGAAACCTGCGAATTGGGTAGTGGCCCCAAGGCCGCGAAAGCCACGTTCGACAGCCTGTTCCGTCCCGGCTCGCTGGGCGTTGTGTCCGATGCTATCGGCCTGTCTCTCATTGCCATTGGCTCCATTCCTCTGAACACCCATCTGGGCATCTATGCCTCCCTGTGGGCCATCACCGTGGTATTCACCGTACTCATCGGCGTTCCCCTGCTGTTGTCCATTCTGCCGACGCCCAAGAACCCCGAGATCCGCGAAACCGCCTTGCGCCATATCGGCGCCAGTTGTTCACGCACGGTTACCCGACCCGGCGCGGCGAAAGTCATTCTGGGCACAGCCGCCGTTGCGATGGTCGCGGGACTTTTGGCGGCATCCAACGTGCAGATTGGTGACTCGGAGCCGGGCTCGCCCATCCTGTATCCCGATCACGATTACAACATCTCGTCACGCATTGTGAACGACCGCTTTCCGGGCTCTGAAGAGCTCTACATCGTGGCGGAAACGGATGAAAAAGGAGGCCTGAAGCGTCCGGAAGTACTGGCCGCACTGTCAGATCTCCAATCCCATATGCTGCGGGACCCGGAAGTAGGTGGCAGCAAGGGCCTGCCTGATCTGGTCAAACAGGTTAATCGCCTGATGCACAATGACGACCCCCGCTGGTTCCAGATTCCTCACGATGCGGGCTACGTCGGCGGCCTGATGTTTACCTACATGGCATCCAGCCCGATTCCGGGGGCTCTCGATGAATTCAACGATACCGACGACCGCGTTGCCAACCTGGTGTTCTATTACAAAGACCGCCAGGGCGAAACCATCCGCCGGGCCATTCATATGGCGAAGGAATGGATCGCAGAGAATGGTGACAGCGTTGAGGGGCTTACCATCCGGCTCGCCGGTGGGACTCTTGGTGTTGCCGCCGCAATGAACGAATCAGCGTTTGAGACCAATGTAATCGTTCTGCCGCTGGTTTTTCTGCTGATTTTTGCTTTTGTCATGCTGTTCTACACCTCCCTGCACGCCGGTCTGATGATGCTGTTCGCGATGCTGTTCGCGACCACTCTCACCTACGCCTACATGGGCCTGAATGCGCTCAACATAGACATCAATACCGTGCCGGTGATTGCTGTCGGTATCGGTGTCGGCATCGATTACTCCATTTACATGATGGATCGGATCCGGGAGGAAATGGCCCGGCTGGGTAACCTCCGCGATGCCGTCCGACGCGCCATATCCACGACCGGCATGGCGATCAGTTTCACCGCACTCACACTGATGGCCGGCATCATTATGTGGGTCATCTTTTCAGACCTCCGATTCCAGTCGGATGCGGCATTGCTGCTGTGCGTCATGATCGTGATCAACGGCATCGCAGCCATGCTCCTTGTGCCCTCCTGGGTGCTGGTATTCAAGCCTCGCTTTGTGACGGATGTCTATGCCGATGAAGACGGCATCCTGCATTCAGACAACCGTACGCCTACACCATCCCCATCATCTGCGCCTGAACAGCAAGAGGATGATGGATTCGTGCCGGGAGAGCCGTACCGGGCCTGAAAACCCGGTACGGAACTCCATCAAACCTGTAAGAGGACCTGCCATGCAAACAACAATAAAAGGCCTGCGATTCTGGTGCCTTACCCTCGCGGGTAGTGCCAGCCTGGCGCTGATTCCCATAACCACGACCGTTGCAGCGGAGACCACCCGCGTCAACGGCTTTGCCGAGAACGCGACGTTTGTCAGGGACGACATCGGCCTGTCGAAGTTCCGCAACACCCTACAACTTGAAGCCGAGAAAAGAGCCGGAGACGTCGGCATTTTCAGTAACGTTTCCGTTAATGCGACCTTGCGTGGCACCTATGACGGTGTCTATGACCTCAACGATGATGAGTACGGTCGCAATGCCGGCGGCCCGATACAACTGGAGAACCGGGTAGCGGGCCCCAATGCCACCGTTCCCCATGGCGGTGGTCTGAAACTGCCCAATTCTTTTGATGAAGCCAATAACCCCAACGAAGGCATGATTGTGTTGGGCGAAAACCTTCACGATACTGATGGCGGCGTTGGTTTTGGCGTTCCGGTCCGACCCTGTGATAAAGACGACAGGGGCTGTATTGACGGCTATCTGGATAAGGACTCCAATGAAATGCGGTTCCAGGAGTTCAATGACCGCGCCGACTTTATCCGCGAACTCTATGTGGATTTCGATTACAACTTCGACAATGGCGATATCCTGACGACCCGGCTGGGCAAACAGCAAGTCGTCTGGGGGCGCACCGACCTGTTCCGGGTTCTGGACGTTATCAACCCGGTGGATTTCTCACGCAACAATATCTATGCCGAACTGGAGGACGTCCGGATTCCCATGTGGATTCTGCGGACCGACTACCGGATGGGCCCGACCGAGGTTTTCGACGGCCTCGCGTTTGACGATCTCAATTTCCAGCTGGTGTGGAACTTCGACAAGTTCCGTCCCCATGACATCGGCCAGTGTGGTCAGCCCAACGTCATCCTTGACGCTGGTTGCTTCTTCCGCGGCATGAACAGTCTCTGGGAAAACGGCGGGACCGTGTCCAACTTTGCCAATGGCGAAATAGCCACCGACTTCGGTCCGGGACAAATTGGTATCCGCGAAGCCCACATGCCCAGCTGGAGCCTGGCGAATACCCAGGTCGGTCTGAAGATGGAAGGTGTCTACGGTGATCTCGGCTTCTCACTGAATGCCCTGACCTATCGCTCCCAGCTGCCGTCACTTCGGGGTGGAATCCCGGCCCAGAATGGCTTCACCGGCGAAACCGGCGTCTGGCCCAGTCTGATTGCCTTCGACATTCACTTTCCGAGGGTCAACCTGTTCGGCGGTTCCCTGGACTACTATGCCCAGGGCATCGATACCGTCTTCCGGGTTGAGACCGCCTATACCACCGGTGAGGAGTTTGCCAACACCCTGGAAGAAGACCTTTATTCTGAAAGCGATGTGGTCCGCTACGTAGTCGGCGCCGACAAGAATATCTTCATCCCCTTCCTCAACGAGCGTCAGGCGTTCCTGTTCTCGGGACAAATCTTCGGTCAACACATTCTGGAACACGAGCGTGAACAGCGTCTGCTGGGCGAGGCTGGCATGCCGGACTGGGAAGAAAACTGGATCGGTACTCTGCTGGTCAAAGGCTTTTACATGAACGGCCGCCTCAGCCCGCAGATCATTACCGCCCATGACTTCCGCGCAGGCGCCACTGCCATAGCACCGTCCATTGAATGGCTGGTCACCGACAACTTCCGCGTGACAGCAGGCGCCAACGTCAAAGTTGGCACCGGCGCACGCAAATTTGATGACTGCCGCACCTGCAACCCGTGGGACCCATTCACTGCTGCCTACCCCGGACAGCCAGCCGGAGAATCGGCGGGTCTGGGCGGATATGAGCCACTGGGTCGCTTCCAGTCTGGCCCGATCGGTATGGCACAAAAAGAAGACGAAATTCAGCTGACCATGCGTTACAGCTTCTGATACAGGGGAAATAACATGACCAAGAGAACAGACAACACAGTCACTCGCTTTCTGGCCGCGGGCCTGACGGCGGGCATCCTCTCTTCCGGTGCCTTTGCCGATGAAGGGATCATCAATCAGTCGTTCCATCCCTACGCGCAGGACCTTCCATCCCATGAAGGTCTGAATGCAGGAATGACAATTGATCAATCCAATGTGTCCCAATTCAAGGATATTATTGATCCAGCGTTCTATGGCTTTATCGAGAACGGTTGGACCTCGATCACCGTTGGAGAAACTACCTCGTTTGATCTGCATCCCGCCTATGTGGACGCAACCCGCAACTCTCTCGGCAACGTTTCCCTGGGTGACCAGGTCGGTGAAATCAACGGCTGGAAAGCCGGCCGACCGTTCCCGCAGGAACCCGAGGCGGATGACCCGCGCGCCGGGGAAAAACTGGCCTGGAACTACAAGTACGGCTACAACTGGGGCGACAGTGCCGCTATTTACCCGTTCTACTGGAAGTACCGGGATATGGATTCAGGCAAAGTAGAGCGGACCATCAAGTTCAACTTCCACTTCCTGAACTACAAGGGCCGGGTGATTCAGGAACCAACACCGGAAATCACCCCCAACCCGTCCGACCTGTTCCGTGCCATCTACGTTCAGGTGCTGGACCCGGCCGACGTGCGTAATACCCAACTGCTGATCCACCGCGCTGCGGATGACCTCAAGCGGGACAACTCCTGGCTCTATCTGGGCTTCCAGCGCCGCGTACGCCGCCTGGCGACCGGACAGGTCACCGATGCGTTCCTCGGATCGGACCTGATGATCGAGGACTTTGAGGGCTACAACGGCCGCATCTCTGATATGGACTGGACCTACAAGGGTACCCGTTACATGTTGATGCCGTTCTACAACCACAACGAACTGGCGCTCGACCAGGAAACCCACAGTGACAGTGACGGATACCAGGTGGTGGCGTTCAACGGCCAGGGCGGCTGCTTCCCGGATATTACCTGGCAGCTGCGCAAGGTTTATGAGGTTGAATCCGTGCCCGTCGACGAAAGTCATCCACTTTCCAAGCGGGTTCACTACATGGATGCACAGACCTTCACCATTCCCCGCACAGTGTCTTACGACCGCAAGGGCAGCCTGTGGAAGACCTTCACTATTGGCCAGGCCCATCCTGACCATCACCTGCCCAAGAACAAGGGCACCGGTGTCTCTATCGACGACAGCTTCAGCATGATCGATGTGCAGGCCAGCCACTGCACCACCGGCCAGTTCAAGGGCCAGGTTGATCCCGAGCTGTCACGCCCCAGTATGTTCAACGTTCAGCATCTCCGCGCAACCGGCAGTTAAGGCTGGTGCTACCCCTTGGGCCCGCTTTGCGGGCCCTTTTTTTCATTTCGGAGGATGACCAAGATGTCCCAATATGAGCATTTGCCCGACCCCCACCAGGCAGATGACCAGCTTCTTGTGCTGACCGACAGCAAAGGTGAAATCACCTACGCCAGCATGGCATTCTGCCGGTTGAGCGGTTTTTCTGAGGAGGAACTGAGAACCGGCTCGTTCAGCAGACTCAGACACCCCGGGATGCCCAAGGGGCCATTCAATGATCTCTGGGAAACCGTTGGCCGTGGCGAATCCTGGATGGGCATGATCCGCAACCAGAAGGCCGATGGAACTGACTGGTGGCTAGACGCGTTTATCAGTCCCATTACAGACACCGATGGCACCGTACTTGAATACCAGGCGATTTACCGGCTACCTGATGCCGACACCATTCGGCGTACCGAACAGGTTTACCAGGCCCGCAGCAAAGGCCGACAGCCGTTGCTCCTGAGAATCCCCAGGTTTGCTCCAGCCACCCTGCAATGGCTGTCTGCCACCCTCTGTCTGGCCCCGTCTCTGACAGCAGGAATGGCTGGCAGGCCAGAACTGTCCGCCACCCTGTTTGTCCTGGGTAGCGCCGTTTCTTTTGCCGCCCTTTACGTTTTCAATCGTCCCCTGACACGGCTGTTCTATCGTTGTCGCGGCATAGTGAACCACCCGATCAAGCAACTGGTCTATACCGGCAATGCCGGTGTGGTGGGTCAGATCGAGCTTGCCATGCGGATGATGGAGGTTCGGCTCGAAGTCATGGTGGCCCGGATTCGCGACAGTGGCCGCCAGATTGAAGACAATGTGCTTCGGGCCAACGGCTTGTTGCAGGGAAGTACCGATGCATCCGAACAGCAGCAATTGGCTCTGTCTACCGCGGCCACATCCATTGAGGAATTCACTGCAACCATCCGGGATGTTTCGGAAAATACCCAGCAGGCAGCTGCCCTCAGCACCCGCAACCGGGAATCCGGAGAGGACAGCGCCCGCTCTGCCGCAGCCGCCCTGGACAGTATTCACACGCTGGCGCATGAACTGGAGGAATCCAGCCGGATTGTGGCCAGGCTTGACCAGAACAGTCAGTCTATTGGCCGGATTCTGGATGTGATCGTTGCCATTGCGGAACAGACCAATCTGCTCGCCCTCAACGCAGCCATAGAAGCTGCCCGGGCCGGTGAAAGCGGGCGCGGATTTGCAGTGGTTGCCGACGAGGTCCGCTCCCTTGCCCAGCGAACCCAGGCATCCACAGACGAGATTCAGGAAATGATTACTGCTCTTCAGGAAGGCTCCCACCAGGTAGTAGAATCCATCGAAAAGGGCAAACAGCAGTCAGCCATCAGTGTTGAGCAGGTATCGGCCAGCGCCGACGCGATCAGGAATATCGTGGCAGGCATCACTGAAAGCGACGGTCTCAATCAGCAGATCGCCGCCGCCAGCGAGCAGCAGAGCCAGACTGTATCGCAGCTTAACGAGGAAGTTCACGGCATCCATCAGCTTGCCATCAAAACAAGTGGGCAGCTTCTGGATACTGTCAAAGCAGGCGAGGCCGTTGGCTACCATTCAGGCCGACAGCAACTGGTGATAAGACACATCATGCCAGCCTCCGCCAAAGGCGTTCGCAAGGTGCAACAATGGGAAGACAGTCCATGACCGAGCATACACACGCCGAAACCACCTCGCCCCTGACCGTGGTGGTTTCCCGAAGGGTTAAAAAGGGTCAGGAGGCCGAGTTCGAGAAGCTGAGCAGCCAGATGACCGAAAGGGCATCCGCTTTCCCGGGTTACCTGGGCGCCGCCATGTTTCGCCCCTCGTCCGCAGACGACCCGGAATACCGCATTGTCTTCAAGTTCCGCGACCGGGACACCCTGACTGCCTGGGAAGAGTCCGCGGAAAGGGCGGAACTGCTGGAGCAGATTGAAAGCCTGCTGGTTCAGCCCAGCGAGCGGGAAGTCACCTCGGGCATTGTGACCTGGTTTACCCTGCCCGGCCAGAACCCGGTAACGCCTCCCCCAAAATGGAAGATGACCATCGTCAGCTGGCTGGCGCTCTATCCGGCGGTCACCTTGGTGTTCGTGCTGTTCGGAGACTTGCTGGCCAGTGTACCCCTGCTGCTCAGGACACTGATCGTCACCGTTGTGGTCATGCTGTTGATGACCTATGTGCTGATGCCGCGAATGACCCGCTGGTTCTCGTTCTGGCTGTTCCCCAAAAACAAGGGGCAAAGCCGCTGACCAGGCAGTTCTAGAGATGGCGCATCAGGGCGCGGATTTGACGGTTGTCGGGAAACCGCTTCAGCAGTGATTCGGTAATCTCCCTTGCCTTTTCCCTCTCCCCCAACTGGTACAGGGCGACTGCGTAACGATACCCGAACAGCCACTGGCCGGGTTCAAGCCGTGCGGCCTGTTCCAGGTTCTCCAGGGCGGTGGCATAGTCTTCCAGCTTGAGATTGATCAGCCCCCGGAGATGAATCAGCCTGGCGTCATCCGCCGATGCCGTCAGTGTTCGGTCAATAACGCGAATGGCTTCGCGATTCCGGCCTCCCGAACGGAGGATCTCTGTCAACTGGATGGCCGCCGGCACATAACCACGATCTTTTCCCAGCGCAACGTTCAGTTCCTTCTCAGCCTTGTAGACCATGTCATTTGCCAGAAGGTACCGGGCCTTCAGAACCCGCCCGGACGGCAGGTCCGACTGAAGTTCCAGAAAGTGTTCATACTCGTCACGAGTGTTCTTCCAGGCGTCGGAGTCGAGCTTTACGCCCAGCCTTACCAATGTCTCGAATGCGGCGATGCGTACGGCAAGTTTCGGATCAACAAGCCCCGGCTCCGCCAGCTTGCGAATCGAATCCGGGGCGCCGTGCCGCAACACCCGGTAGCCGCTTTCGCGGATCACTGCGTGCTCGCTGTGCAGCAACTGTTCCACGACCGGTAACCTGCTTCCAGCCAGTGCCTCGCCCCGTTGTTCCAGCAGCGTTGCACGACGAAGTGCTGGCTGACCACTGTCTGTCAGGTAATTCGCCGCCTCTGCCAAACCCCGCTGCTGCACATGGTGCCAGGTATCGGCCTTATAGAGCCCCGGAGCCCAGTCTTCAACCGTTTCGGCAGACCAGTCACGATCACTGTCAGTGTGGCAACCGAGGCACACATCCGGGCTGCCACTGTCTTTCGCGACATCCGGCCGGGGCACCATGAAACTGTGCTCGCGGCGATCGTCGATCTTCATGAAGGTGCTTTCCGGCATGTGACAGTTGACGCAGTCAGCCCCTTCACTACCGTCCGGGTGGTGATGGTGCTCCGGCGTATCGAAATCGCCGGCGTTGTGGCACTGGGCACAGACGGCATTGCCTTCGGCCTTGAGCTTGCCGCTATGGGGATTGTGGCAGTCGCTGCACACCACGCCGGCCTGGAACATTCTACTCTGCTCGAAAGACCCGAGCACGAACACTTCTTCCCGTACCCGACCATCGGAGTAGTACAGTGGCTGTTCAAGCCGGCTCAGGCTGAACTGGTCATGAACCTGGCCGCCCTTGTTGTCCGCCAGGCTGGTCCGTAACGAATGGCAGCGCCCACAGGTGGGCACTTGGGCATCACTGGAAGCGGGCCCCTGGTGCACTGGTGGGCGCTCCCCTTCGCTGACCAGCCAGGCACCCATAGCTGCCAGATCAACGCCGGCGCCATAGGAGTTTCCCTGCTTTCTGGCCTCAGCGTGTTCCTGTGCCGTTTCATGGCAGGCACTACAGCTTACGGCAACATGATCCCAGGTGGTGTCATAGGTATCGCTTTCGGCATCGTAGTTGCGCTCCAGCCCGGTAGAGTGACAATCCGCGCACTGGTTGTTCCAGTTCTGGTAGATGCCGGTCCAGTGCATGGCGTCTCCCGGGTGACTCTCCCCCGGTTGATCCAGCCGGAACCAACGCTGTCCGCCTTCGGAGGCCTCCCGGGAATCCCAGGCAATATTGAACGCCTGGAGCCTGCCATCGCCGGTATCAATGAGGTACTGCTGCAGCGGATAGACGCCAAAGGTGTATCGCACTGTCCATTCCTGTGTTTTCCCGGCCTCAGTGGTGCGGATCACGTAAGTATCGCCATCGCGCATGAACCTGACTTGCACCTGGTCATCGCTGTAGGTGGCACCGGAAAAGTCACCGGATACAGCGTCCGGGCTGGCAGGGGCCATCGCCGCCGCGTGTTGCGACTTGCTCCATTGTTCAACTTCATCGGCATGACAACCGGCGCAATCTGCCGGCTCCGCCACTACAACAGCGCCCGTCAGTGCCAGAATAAAGAATACCAACAAGCTCCGGACCGGGTTGATCATATCGTTCAATCTCATGTCGTGAACGCCAAATTTTTACCAGATGCTTAACCAATCATCGATTCGGTTACCGCCTGGAATACCTCAGTGGCTTTCATTGCCTTTGCCCTGCAAGGCCTAGCTCCGAACTCCGCAACGGCTGGCCTGTCACTTGCTTGTAATACTCAACTAACTGGATGAAAATTCCTGAACAGCGCATACAAAAACAACGATATTGCCCTATGAAGAAAGACAACGTTCCTTTTTTCCACAACATCGGCGTTCAATCTTCCGATTTCGAGGAAGCCCGTTGCTTTATCAACTCCCGCATTGATGACCGGGAGGTGTCACCGCTTTCCGCCAGCGGAAGTGCCGAGAACCTGTTGACCTGGCAACCTCTGGGCGGTACCACCCTGTTTGGTGCCCAATGGTCGGAGAAAGTCCATATCCAGTCGGACACACAGTCGACCTTCCATGCGGTGCTGGTACTATCCGGCAGCATTCGTTGCAACACCCTTAACCAGGATATTACCGCCAACAGCCTGCTTCTGATCGCGCCGGGCAAGCTGGCTGACCTGGTCTGGGAAAAATCCACCAAAGCAGTAGTCATAAGCCTCTCCAGGCAATCGTTGATTGATCACCTGGGCGTTCCAGGCCTCGAACTCCTGCGTGACACCACGACCCTTGTGCCAGACAACCATCAGGATGCCCAACTGGTGAAAAATGGCATCGAATGCTTGGCGCAGCAACATCAGATTTGCCGGGGTAACATTGACATTTCGATTCAAAAACAATGGGAAAACCTTTTACTGGCTCAGCTCTCGAACCAGCTTCACCGGCCCGGGATGGAGAACCCCACCATTCTGCCGGGCCGTATCCGGCTTGCAACGGATTGGATATTGGCTCATATCAAAGAGCCCATGTCAGTGTGTGATCTGCTTCGTATTACCGGTGCCAGCAGACGTTCGCTGGAATCCGGATTCCGCACCTACCTGAACACCACCCCGGCAAAGTTCATTCTTTGTCACAAGCTCAAAGGGGTACGGGAAATACTGAGGTCTAACCCGGACATCAGCATCGGTGATGCTGCTTTCTCCTACAGCTTCAATCACCTGAGCCACTTTACGCGCCAATACCAGGAAGCTTTTGGCGAGCTGCCGTCGGAAACCTTGCGGCAGTACCGGGAAGTTACCTGCATTCTGCCCAAAAAGGCCCGGCGTCGGGCGGTATAGTCCGCCACCGGCCGGGCAAGGCGCTTTCATATTCAGAAGGTCAGATTAAAGCCCATCGCGTAGTTGCTCGGCAGGACGTCGTACTGACCGGTCTCGGCCCAGACCTTGACCTGTGGCGCAACCCGCTGTTCCACTTTGAGGGTGTAGACACTTTCATCTGCAGCCTCGTAGTCGTGGTTCTTTTCCTTGTAACCGATAGCCACTCCGGCACCACTGTCTGCCACGTAGTTGGCGGAGACGCCATAGGAGTCAAAGTCTGCCTTACCATCAGGAGCCAGGGGGTAGGGAGAGTTGCGGTTGTTTTCCCATACCGCACCCAGGGTCAGCCCGCCCAGGCTATAGCTGGCTCCAGCCGCAGATATCTGGTAATCGTCCGTGGCGAACGGGGGGAGTTGCTCCTGCATCAGCAACGTTGTTCCAATTGCAAAATTCAGGTTGTCGCCCTTGTGAACCAGGCGAATGGCCCTGCCGTCCACATCCTGGTCGTTGCTGTCATTCAGCGTGATGGCAGCTGCGACCAGTTTCGTTTTCATGAACCAGGGTGTGTGGTAGGCGAAGGTGCCAGAGGTTCTGTCCGGCTGGGCGAATATGCCATCGGGGTGAAGATCCGCGTGGGGTTCATTGTATTCGTAATGGTTAATAGGCCCATAGATGTCTACCCATTGCCCGCTCGTACCACGCGGTGCCACTACGAACATGCCGTACTGTGTCGGCAGCCAGAACTTGGCTTCCTTGACGTGCACATCGGCTTCACCATCACGACCGGTTGCGGGATCATCGGAACTGTTGGCGGCGCCCGCCAGATCCACTTCAACGGCATAGTTCAGGTTCAACCCTTCATCGAGGATCACCTTGCCCCGCAACCCCAACTCGAGCTCAAAAGCCTCGGCCTCGGCATCCGCGCTTTCGATCTTCAGGGCGCCTGCACTCAGGTCACCGTATGCCTCCGGCTTCTCAAGTTCCACCGCCAGGGCGGGTGTCGCGACTGCTGCGGAAACCGCAGCAGTCAGAATGGTTTTACGCAACGTCATACTATTTCTCCTGCCTGTGATTGTGAGGGCGCGCTTATTCAACACACTTGCCGTACAGGCAGGTAGTGAAGCTGTAACCCACTTTCCTCATGTCCGCAGGATCGGCGGGAATCACGCCGTTGCGACGAATGTATTCATCCCACTCCACAAGCATTTCCTTGAGTTTTTCCGGCTGTTTGGCCGCCAGGTCGGTTGTTTCGGCAGGATCTTCTGCCAGGTTGAATAATTGCCACTCACCCGGCCCGTATGGCTCTTCCAGCAAACGGATTTTCCAGTCGCCCTTGCGCACGGCGGCACGGCCCAACAACTCCCAACCAACAACGCGGTTTTTCTCGGCTTTACCATTCAGGCCCGGGAGCATGGAAACGCCCTGGATATCGAAGATTTCACGTCCGTTGTAGGTACTTGTGGGCGATTCAATACCCGCCAGCTCCAGGAAGGTGGGCATGACATCCATCACGTGGAAGAACTCGTGGTTGATTTCACCACCGGATTCACCCGGCAGGCTGAGAATGGCAGGAACCAGCAGGCCGCCCTGGGACGGGTAAGCCTTCCACATGGGGTACGGCGCCGCACTCACCTGCCCCCACTGGGCGCCATACCAGATATAGGAGTCCGGACGGCCGATATTCTCGTAGCTGTTGTCGTACTCGGAGGCAATCCATTCCTCATTCCTTGGCAGTACTTCCGGGCTGTTGCCGTCGGCACCGTTATCGGATATGAACAGCACCACGGTGTTGTCCAGTTCACCGGATTTCTCCAGGTGACTCATCACACGACCGATGTTGTGGTCCATGTTGTCCACCATGGCCGCGTACACTTCCATCTTGCGGGCTTCGATCTTGCGCTGTTCGTCGGTCAGCTCGTCCCAGGTGGGCAGCTCATCGAACGGAACATTGGCTGCAAGCTCATGCCCGACCAGGCCCATTTCCTTCATCCTGCCCAGCCGCTGCTGGCGAATGGCCTCGTAGCCCTCGTCATACCGGCCTTCGTATTTGTTGATGTAGGATTCTGGAGCCTGTAGCGGCCAGTGCGGTGCGGTAAAAGCAAGAAAGGTAAAGAACGGCTTGTCTTCAGCTGCGTCGATATATTCGATGACCTTGTCTGCATAGAAGTCAGAAGAGAAGAAATCCTCGGGTACTTCAACCTGCTTGCCATCTTCAAGATAGATAGCCTTCGGATCGACACCGATAATGGCCCTGCCATCATCAAAATGGCTGGCACCGCCCTGCACGAGAACGTAAGAATGGTCGAAGCCACGGGCAGCAGGGCTCAGCTCTTCGGTCCGGCCGAGGTGCCATTTGCCCGCCATGGAGGTGCTGTAACCGTTGTCACGGAGCACTTCCGGAAGCGTGGCAACAAGATCGTTCAGGTAGCCCTCGTAACCGGGCTTGCCTTTCTGCTCCGCAGTGAGCAATTCCGCCATGTTGCCGATACCGGCCTGATGGCTGTCAGCACCAGACAGCAGCATGGAGCGGGTTGGTGAACAGGTAGGTGCGGTGTGAAAATTAGTCATGCGGATACCTTCATCCGCCAGCGCATCCAGGCTTGGGGTTTCTATTTCCCCGCCGTAGGTGCCGATGTCCGAGTAGCCCAGATCATCGGCCACAATCAGAAGGAAGTTGGGTTTGTCGGCATTATCGGCGGAAGCCGTCATAGAGGCTGCCATCAGCCCCAGAGCCAAACCCAACCGACGAAGCAGTGCATTGTTGTTGTACATACTGTGCCCTCAGTCAGTTTTTTGTTGTGCCACCGGTGTGTGGTCAACATTATTCTGCTGAGGGATTTGGTGTAGGGGTTATCCCGTATGCGCACTGATTGTAAGAATTGCGCAACAAAGTGAGGTCTCAGGGGCAAATTAACCAGTCGCGCCTGGACTAAAACCCCTGGGCGAATGTTTTGGTTTCAAGGAGGGCGTCAATACCATTGAGCAGCCGTTCACCCACGCCATGCCCGGGATTTTTCTTTGAATGGCATCTGTACAATCAAGAAGGCCGCACGATTCGTGCGGCCTTCCTTCTATAGCGGAACTGCAACAGGATCAGAAGGCGTACTGCGCCATACCCTGCAGACGGAGGGCATTACCACTATCGCCGCTCCAGATTTCCCGCTCGTGGTAAGCCGCTTCCACGCCGAAGGTAATCTTATTCACCGGCGACCAGATGTAGTTCAGGTGGGTGGAGCGAAACTCTTCGTTGGCGTTTGTGGCGCCAGCCAGTCCATCTTCCACCGCATCATCCCAATCCGCCTTGGCGATGGCTGTACCCAGAGTGATGGCTCCCGGACCCACTTTCAATGTAGCCGCCAGAGTGCCGCCAGTAGCTTCAATAGTTTCGACATCGCCACCGGCAGTCACGTAGGCCGGGGCACCCGGGTTCTGGTTCAGATACCCACCGACACCATCACCGTGAACGACACTGGCACGCAGGGTCAGGGCGCTGGTTACCTCTTGGGCAATGCCGAAAGATACCCCCCAACCGAAAGCTGAATCATCTTCAGAGCCATCGTCAACCGCCAACTGTCGCATCACAGCAGAGGCATGGTAACTGGTGGCACCACGAGTTGCGTAACGAACGGTGAAGTCAGGCAGGCCGTTCTTTGCGTTTGCCGCGTTAACACCAACTTCTTCCACAACCTGGCCACCAAGCTTGCCGGATTCCTCCAGCGCTACCGACAGGTTGCCAGTGGTATAACGCAGCTGCGCCTGACGGGTATTGGAAGTACCCACCGGCACCCGGAAATCAACCGTTCGGTAAATGCCGGTAAAGCCCGGGAAGTTGGTCCAGGTCTGGCCAGCCAGAATACCCTTCCACTTACCGTAAGCGTGACGCAGGCGTAGGTTACCTGTGCCAAAAAAATCACCTTCAATGACGGTCTTCAGCTTACTGCCATCGGCCAATTCGGTAACTGTGGACAGGCCAAGACGAGACTCATAAGCGTCTGCCTGAAAATGCCCTTCTGAGGAACTGTCGCTATCAAGCGCAATATTGCCCGGCGATAACAACGGCCCCAGGTTTGCGTCTTTGTCATAAATCATGTTGAGCTCAGCATAGCCATAAAGGCTCGCAGTGGTGCCGGCAACATTCAGATCAACTGCGGCAGCACTGACACTCACAGCCATCAAGGACAAGCCAGCAGTACAGCCAACAAGAGCACGGGATTGAGAGATAGATTTCATAAAGTCACCATCAGTTTTATTTATTGGGAGTATCAAGTTGATTTGTTTTTATAATTCTATTGGCAAGACGATATCCTGGAGAGTCCCCTCCTGGTTTTGTTGAAATTGGTTTGGGTGGAGAAAGGGCGGCAAAGCCACCCGGGTGGTTAGCCAGACAAAATCATCACGAACTCCGGTGCGAGCACCATGAGTGCAACGATAAACAGGTCCGCCACCAGAAACAGAGTGACGCCCCGGAAGATGTCGACCAGTGAGGCATATTTCGCGGCAACGCCACGGATCACGAAAATGTTCATACCGACCGGCGGAGTGATCATGCCGATTTCCAGAAGCTTAACCACCAGAACGCCAAACCAGATCAGCGATACCTGAAAGCTGTCCAGAATTGGCAGGAAGATGGGCAGGGTAATGAGCATGGCACCGAACGGTTCCATGAACAGACCCAGCACAAGGTAGACCACGACAATCATCAGCATCAGCTGCAGGAAACTCAGGTCCCAGGCAGCCAACAGGTCACCGACGGCACCCGATACACCACTGAGGCTGAGGAACACGGTAAACATGCTGGCACCGATACCGATGATCAGCAGCGACGATGTGGTGGCCAGCGTCTCCAGCAGCGCTGTTTTGAAGATACTCAGATCCAGCCGACGCAACATCAGGGAAATGATGATGGCGCCACCCGCGCCAATGGCCCCTGCTTCGGTGGCGGTGAAGACACCAGAGAACATCCCGCCAAAGATAATCCCGCCAAGCACAAGTACCGGCCAGATTTCACGGATAGCCTGGGCAACGGTGTAGTCCAGTGCACCGTTCTCATGCCGGGGCACGATATCCGGTCGGAAAAAACTCACCAGCATAACGACCAGACTGTAGGCCACGGCAGTGACCAGGCCGATCACGATGCCACCCAGGAAGATATTGGTAATCGAGGTCTGGGTGAAGGTGCCGTAGATAATCATCAGAATACTTGGTGGAATCAGCGCACCGATGGTGCCACCAGCCGCGATCGTGCCGCAGGCAAAGCTGGGCTTGTAGCCGGAACGCACCATTTCAGGAATGGCAATTTTGCCCATGGCGGCAGCGCAGGCCACACTGGAACCGGAAACGGCAGCAAAGCCGGAACTGGCGAAAATACTGGAGATAGCCAGTCCACCCGGCAGCCAACGGAAAACCACTTTGGCGGCGTTAAACAGCCCCGCGGTCAACCCTGTGTGGTAACTGACGAACCCCATCAGCAGAAACATGGGTACCGCGCTAAGCGTCCACTTGGACAGGAAGTCATAAGGTTTGGAGGCCAGCATACTGACCGCCACATCCGCCCCCATCATGGATGCGATACCACCAAGCGATACGCCAATTAGGGCAATCGCCACCGGAACCCGCAAAATCAGCAGGGCCAGCAGAATACCAAGACCGATCAGACCTGTTTCGAGAGACATAGCGAATTACCTACGCGGCGTCAGGAGCCGATTGCGGGAACAACAGAAGCGGTATGCGAATCAGGCAGACCAGAGCGGCCAGACCGAAGCCGAAAGGCAAAGCGAAATAACCCGGCCAGACGATGATCTGGGTGTCCAGCGCGACGATGTAGGCACCCACATCGAACTGCTCCATGGCTTTGTCCCAGGTGCTGATAGCCAGCACGGTGTACACGCCTATACAGACCACCGCGACCAGCACATCCACGATGCGCAAACCGAGCTTGCCGAACACGCTGGAAAATGCCTCAACAACAATCATCAAACGCTTACTTTCGACCCACGCCAGCGGTAACAGAACCAGCATAAGCATGTAGTAGCGGGTGACCATTTCCAGGGTGGCCGGCACCGATACTTCGAACACCGTGCGGGCAATCACGTCGGCACAGATATGGACCATCATGGCCAGAATGCCGATCATGCCGAAGTACGACAGGAACCCTGTGAGCTTTTCCACTAGCCGGAATAGAGTGTTCATAACGCCCTCAGCCTCACTTTGGAATAAAGGCCACCGCGATGATGGCCGCCCGGGAGTGGTTTACAGGCCGTATGTTGTCGGGTCGACCTTGGAGAGGATCTCGGATTCGTACAGCGCCACAATGGCCTCTTCACTGCCTTCAGACTCTGCAATCAGCCGTTCCCACTTATCAACCAGAGCTTCGAAACGGGCAATCTTTTCTTCCGCACCCACAATATCGAAACGCTCTTCTGAGCTGGCGGCCGCAGTCACGAGATCCTGCGCCTTGAACTCATCGGTACTGGCAATCAGTGCATCGGAAGGCTCAACAATTTTCAGGTCATTCTCACGGGCAACAGACTTACCTTCTTCAACCATTTCCACCCAGCGAGCAGTGGTTCTCACGTTGGCTACGATTGACGCTTTCATCAATGCCTCGCGATCATCCACTGACAGACCTTGCCAGACATTGTTCTTGACTGAATGATTGGCCAGAGAATGGAAGGTACCCATGTCCAACAGGGTGATGTGCGAGATGACTTCGCCCAGATTGAAGGAAATCACATCAGAGATAGACGTCACCGTGCCGTCAATGACACGCTGGGACAACGCCTCGAACGCCTCGCCTGTCGTCATGGTGACCGCTTTGCCACCCATGGCCTCGACCCAGCGCGCATGTTGCGGTGTTGCAGTGCGCAGGCGCAGTCCATCCAGGTCTTCCGGCTTGGTCACAGGAGCTGTCGTCAGGAGGCTGTAGGGGTTGGCGTGGGAGTTGGTGTAGACCACACCCAGTTTCTTGAATTCGCTTTGGCAATCATCACAGGTAACAACGTATTCCGTCATCGCGGCCGCGGTCACCTGGGGATTGCGGTGTCCCATCATGGACAAATCACCCACCAGATTGAAATTCGGCAGGTCTGCCGGGAAATAAGATGGCAAGAAAAGACCAACTTCCACCATACCGCTAAGAATTGCAGCACGCATATTGCCCAGAGTGGTAATTTCGGTGCCGAACAGACGACCACTCAGGTTGCCGTTCGAGTACTCCGGCAACAGTTCCTGGAAATCTGTATACAGCGGATCATGGGCAGGATGAAGGGGCGGCAAACCGGAAGCTAAACGAAGCTCCCTGGCGGAAACACCTGAAACGAGGGTTGCTGCAAGGACGACACCGCACAGTATGTTGGCGGCAGTTTTCATGGAAGGTAATGTTATTGTCATAATGGTCACCGAGTATAGAAATTCAGTATTGATTGTCTTGTCAGGCCAGCCTGGCGCTCCCAATTTGACCGTCGTCAAGGCAACGGAGATTCTTTTTCCGTAACCTGCCAAATACGTGTATATCCCTATCCTTTGCTGTCTGCAGTATAAGAACTGACAAAAGTCAGGCTCAATAAAAATCACTTGCTATGTGCACCTGATGCACAGCATTTCCCGTGGACAAAAAAAGGGCCAGTTGGACATGTCCAACTGGCCAAACGAGGGGTCACAACAACGCCTCTTACCTACTTCTCGCTCTGCTTCAGCAGGTCCAACGCAACATCCACAATCATGTCTTCCTGACCACCCACCATGCGGCGGCGGCCAAGCTCCACCAGAATGTCCACGGTTTTCAGGCCGTATTTCTGTGCGGCCACCTCGGAGTGGCGCAGGAAGCTGGAGTAAACACCGGCGTAGCCCAGGGCCAGGGTTTCACGATCCACACGCACCGGGCGATCCTGCAGCGGTCGTACGATGTCATCAGCGGCATCCATCAGCTTGTACAGGTCCGTGCCGTGCTCCCAGCCCAGCTTGTCAAAGGCCGCAATGCACACCTCCAATGGAGCGTTACCGGCGCCAGCGCCCTGGCCCGCCAGGGAAGCATCGACACGGTCACACCCTTCTTCTACCGCGACGATGGAGTTGGCCACACCCAACGCCAGGTTGTGGTGGGCATGAATACCGGTTTCGGTTCTAGGATCCAGCACATCTTTCACGGCCCGGAAGCGGTCGCGGATATCGTTCATGTTCATGGCGCCGCCGGAGTCCACCACGTAGATGCAGGTGGCGCCGTAGCTTTCCATCAGCTTCGCCTGCTCAGCCAGACCTTGTGGAGTCTGCATGTGGCTCATCATCAGAAAGCCCACAGTGTCCATGCCCAGTTTGCGGGCGTGTTCAATGTGCTGTCTGGAGACGTCCGCTTCGGTGCAGTGGGTCGCCACGCGCACGATGCGTGCACCGGCGTTGTAGGCGTTGTCCAGGTCGTGGACGGTGCCAATACCGGGCAGCAGCAAGGTCGCGATCCGGGCGTGCTGGATGACTTCCGCGACCGCCTCGATCCACTCCAGGTCGGTATGAGCGCCAAAACCGTAGTTGAAACTGGAGCCCTGCAGGCCGTCGCCATGGGCTACTTCAATGCTGTCGACTTTGGCCTGATCCAGCGCCCGTGCGATGTCCTGCACGTTCTTGATGGAGTACTGATGGCGAACGGCATGACTGCCGTCTCGCAGAGTCACATCGGAGATGGTGAGTTTTTTGCCAGGATTAAAGGTCATTTGTCAGTCTCCTCAGTTGATCAGTGACTCGGCGATGCGCTCGGCAGTGCCAAGGGCTGCGGAGGTCATGATGTCGAGGTTGCCGGCGTAGGCCGGGAGGTAATGGGCGGCGCCTTCCACTTCCAGGAACACGGAGGTTTTCAGTCCGCTGAAATGACCAAGCCCCGGTACGTTGATGGGCTGATCTTCCGGGATCTCGTCAAACTGCACCTTCTGCTTCAGGCGGTAACCCGGAACGTAACTCTGTACAGCAGCGGCCATCTCCTCTACAGACTTTTCAACTTCGGCCTTGTCGGCAGCGTCGGACAGCACGTAGACGGTGTCCCGCATCAACAGCGGCGGCTCAGCCGGGTTGAGAATGATGATGGCCTTGCCCTTGCGGGCACCACCGACCACCTCGATGGCTTTGGAGGTGGTTTCGGTGAACTCGTCGATGTTGGCACGGGTACCCGGGCCAGCGGACTTGCTGGAAATCGAAGCGACGATTTCGGCGTAATGTACCTTCGCGATTCGTGACACCGCCGCCACCATGGGAATGGTGGCCTGGCCACCGCAGGTGACCATGTTCACGTTGCCTTCCTGCAGGTTCTGCTCCAGGTTGACCACCGGTACACAATACGGGCCAATCGCAGCAGGCGTCAGATCAACGATCTTGATGCTTTCCTTGTGGCCACGCAGGAACACTTCGTTGTGCCTGTGAGCGCCAGCGGAGGTGGCGTCAAACACGACATCAATGTCGGCAAACTCCGGCATCTTCACCAAGCCGTCCACACCCTCGTGGGTGGTGGCCACGCCCATGCGTCTGGCACGGGCCAAGCCGTCGGATTCCGGGTCGATACCTACCATGGCGCCCATCTCAATGTTCCGGCCATTGCGCAGGATCTTGATCATCAGGTCGGTACCAATGTTGCCAGAGCCGATGATCGCGGCTTTGATTTTCTTGCTCATAACTCGTTTCCTCAGAATATCCAGTGGGCTTTATTCAACACTGAACGACACGCCCACCTGGCCAATGCCTTCAATCACGGCCTCAAACCGGTCACCGGCTGCTACGGGCGACATAGGCCCCAGGGCACCGGTCAGAATGATGTCGCCTTTACGCAGCGGCTCGCCCAGGGCAGCCATCTTGCGCGCCAGCCAGACGGCAGCGTTGAGCGGGTTGCCCAGGCACTCTGAACCGTCGCCGGCAGACACTTCTTCGCCATTACGGGTCATGCTCATGGCGGCCTTACGCAAATCCACGCCATCAATACGGCGCGCCGGACCACCCAATACAAAGCAACCACTGGAGGCGTTATCCGCCACGGTATCCACAAAACGGATGTTCCAGTTCTCTACCCGGCTGCCGACAATTTCCAGGGCGGGCATGACCCAGTCCACCGCAGCTACCAGGTCAGCCAGCCCGGTGTCTTCCCGGGTCAGATCATCAGCTAGCACCAGAGCGATCTCCGCCTCCACTTTCGGCTGCAGCACCCGGTCAATCGGGACTTCTTCGTTATCGCCGTAGGCCATATCGGCATACAGGGTGCCGAAGTCCGGCTGATTCACACCCAGCTGAGCCTGAACCTTGGGATTGGTCAGGCCGATCTTGCGCCCAACCACGCGTGCCCCGTTGGCGCAGGCGTGAGCCACGTTCAGCCGCTGGATCTGATAGGCTGCTTCGGCGTTGTCTTCGCCAATGCGCTCACGCAGTGGGGCGATCGGCTCGCCGGTCTGCTCGGCGATTCGAAGAGACTCGGCAATCACCTCCAGAGCTTTGCTATCAATAGTCATAGTGTTCCCCGGTGGACAAAACCTTCAGTGAATGAAATTCCCGCACCTCAGATACCGTGCTTGAGGAAATCCAGAACCATGCGATTGAACTTGTCGGCGTACTCCCACTGCACCCAGTGGCCGCATCGGTTGAAGATGTGGAGTTCGGCACGCTGAAGTCCGTTGACCAGGCGAATACCGGTGTCCATGGGTACGAAGCGATCATCGCGGCCCCAGACGATCAGGGTCTCATTGGCGATCTCGCCCAGTCGGTGTCCCACATCCGGGAATTGCTTCGGGTTGGCCTGAGAGCTCTTCACGAAGTTCTCCAGGTGATCCCTGCGGGCCAGGATGTTGTCCAGGCGCGTCTGGAACAGTTCTTCGGTCAGATTGCTGGTATCGAACACGAAGATGTCCATCATCTCCTTGAGGTTTTCCATGGTCGGATCACGGTACAGCTTGCCGATACGCTTGATGCCCTCTGCCGGCATGGGCGTGAACAGACTGCCACCACCAGTACCGCCCCCCATCAGGATCAGCTTGTCCACGTGCTCCGGGTACTCCAGTGCAAACGCCACGGCACTGTGACCGCCCATGGAGTTACCGATGATGTGAATCCTGTTCAGATCCAGAGCATCCACCAGCCCCTTCAGAACGCGGGCATTGAGATGTGAACGGGAGCTGTCGTTGACGATGGTGTCACTCTTGCTCCAGCCCGGGCTGTCCATCAGGATCACCCGATAGCCGGCGTCGGTCAGCGGCTGGATATTGCGGTTGAAGTTGGCCCAACCACTGGCACCCGGCCCGGAGCCGTGCAGCATCACCACAACTTCTTCACCTGATTCGGTGTCGTTGTAGTGGATGTTCAGGTCGGCATCGCCTTCCCTGATGGATACAAATTTACTGGTGCCTTCTTCGGTCCATTGCTGAGTCATGTTTACTCACCTCGTATCTGGTATGTGTCGCCGCTTGACCGTGCCTTACACCATCGTGGCGCTAAGCGCTCCGAATCCTGCAATCCACTCAGGAATCGGGCGGTAGTAACGTGCGCTTTCACGGTAAGGACCAATAGCGGCCATGGCGGCGGCTGCCGCTACCCAGGCCTTGACCTCGTGGGTGGACTTGCCGGCCTTCTCGGAAACCTCCTGATTGCTCACCGAATCCAGTTCGAACGTTCGATTCGCCCCCAGAAGGTCTAGGAACCACTGATCCCACTCCGGATTCAGCGGATGGAGCGTGTTCTGATCTTCAGTAAAACGACGGGCAGCCTCGATGACCCGTTTGGTACGGGCTTCCCGCTCCTTCGCCGGAAGATCCCGACCACTGCCCAGCAGGCGGTCTTTCATGTGGTCATTGGCCGTTGCCAACTCCGGCACTGGCGGCTGATGGGACAGACCACCGGAACCAATGATCAGCACCCGTTTGTGCAATGACGCTGCGTAGCGACCCAGGGCATCACCCAACAGGCGTGCACGCTCGAACGACGGCAATGGCACGGCCACCGAGTTGATAAACACCGGAATCACCGGGACCCTGTCCAGTCCGCCCAGCAAAAACTCAAGAGGCTGCGCAAATCCGTGGTCCACCTGCATCTTGTGAGACAGGGCCACATCCACACCGGCATCCATAACAGACTGTATGGCAGCCTCGGCCAGATCACCCGGCACCGACAGTTCACCCTCGGCAGAGCCAAAGTCACCGATGGCATAGGCACGGGTGCCAATACAGAACGGCGGCATGATGTCGTAGAAGAATCCGTTGTAATGATCCGGAGCAAACAGAATCACCAGTTCAGGATCAAATTCTGCAATCTGTTCCCGCGCCGTTGCCACCACACCGCTGACTTCGTCGAGTACGGACTGTTCCGGATCAACAAAGCCCACCAGGGGGGTGTGAGACAAGCACTGCAAAAGTGCCGACATATCAGGCCACCTCACTATTGGGTGACCGATCGGTGCTTTTCGCATGTTGCGGCAATGCCTTGAGCACACTCAGGTATTCGTCGGTCACATCGCCCAGTGTCTGGGGAATCGCTACCGCGCCCACGAAACGATCCGGTCGCAATACGGCCACCGAAGCGGGGAACCGGCCAAACCATTCCTTGAGTCGACCCTGAGTGTCACCGACACGAATCACTTCGTCAGAGACATCACTGGGGCAACGCAGCTGAACGTCGGGCACCACCTGGATAAAGCGGGTTCCCAGGGCCTTCCAGGCATCCACCTGCTCCCGGGTCAGACCCCAGGTAGGGTCAGCACCCCAGGCAATAACCGCAAAACCATCGCCGATAACATCATCCAACAAGCCTTCCTCGCCGGACTCACGGACAACACGGGGCTGGATAAACATCTTGCCCACGGGGGAATCCTTGACACCCTTTTTAACTTCCACCTGGGCGCCGTTCTCATACTTGGGCATCGGCTTGAAGCGCATCTCAAGGAAATATCGTTTTACCGGGGGGATATACCCCATCATCCAGGACAGCCCGTCACGCAGCGCCCCCTGCCAACGCTTGGGAGGAGCCAGCACATGACCCGCCATGACCGACAGGTCGATCATCGCCCGGGCATGATCCCTACGCTCGATCTCATACGTGTCGAGCAGCTCGGGGCCGGCCTTGCCCTGGACCACCAGCGACAGCTTCCACGCCAGGTTGAAAGCATCCCGCATACCACTGTTGTAACCCTGCCCCTGCCAGACCGGCATGATATGGGCCGCATCACCTGCCAGCAGAATCCTGTCCTTGCGGAACTGTCCGGCAAGGCGGGCGTTATGGGTGTATACGCGGCTTCTGATCAGTTCAACGTTATCGGGGTTCGGGATGACCTTGCGCAACAGTTCACGCATGTTCTCCGGTTTACTGAGCTGCTCTTCCGTTTCACCCGGCATCACCATAAATTCAAAGCGACGGGTAGCGTGGGGCAACGCTGCAGATACATAAGGCCGCTCCGGATCGGCGCACAGATAAACGTTTGGCGTTGCCAGAGGATCGTTTGCGATATCCACCACGATCCACTGGTTCGGTGCGGTTTTACCGTCAAAGCTGATGCCCAGGGCGCGGCGCACATAACTATTGCCGCCATCACAGGCAATCAGGTAATCGGCCCGAATCGATTCTTTCTGGCCTTCGGGACCGTCAGCGACAAGCGTTACGCCGTCGGCATCCTGCTCAAACTCCTGGACATCCCGCGAGAACAGGACCTGCACATTCTCAAAACGACCCAGGCCGCGATGCAGTACCGCATCCACCTGCGGCTGGATAAACGCATTCCTCCGGGACCAACCGAACTCGTCGGTCATCGGCTGAATATCCGCAAAACAGCGCCCCTTCGGCGTCAGGAACCTCATGGCATGGTAAGGTGTGGTGTGAGGCAACACGTCATCAATCAGCCCGATGGACTGAATCGTGCGCAGTGACTCATCATCGATACCAATGGCCCGGGGGTAATCGATCAGCTCGTCGAGCTTTTCAATCACCACGACCTCCACCCCGGCCTGGCCAAGATAGTTGGCGATGGTCAGACCAACGGGACCGGCACCCAGGATGGCCACTTTGCCGGTATAATCGGGAGAAACCTTGCTTGTTTTTTGGGAACTTTTCATAAGAACACCTTGCTAAGCAGAAGCTCGAGAGCTCTGGATTTGGCTACCCAGCCCGAGGTCCGGGTTTGCTCGCTGAGTTAGGCTAAAATTGTCATTTGTCATTGTCGCAAGCAGTATAAAAATCAGTCTGAACTGCCCTCAACGAAAACCAGAGGCTCAGTGCACATAGTGCACCGGCCCATCAGGTCGAAATCCGAATGGAACCGAGATCAACTGCCAGCTACAAAACTGTCCGCGGGCTGACCCGGGGACTGACCCTACTTAACGCTCTCAACCGTGAGCTGGTGGGCGCCACACCATCACGACTGTCAGAAATGACAGGCATACACAGGACAACCGTGCGGCGACTGCTGGAGACGTTGCAAAGCGAGGGCTATGTTCGCCGTAGCCCGTCCGATGACACCTATCGACTGACCATGCGGGTGCGGGAACTGAGCGAAGGCTTCAGGGATGAACACTGGATATCCGCCGTGGCGGCTCCGTTACTGGGGAAACTGCTCAATGAAGTGCTGTGGCCAACGGATCTTGGCACACTGGATGTGGACGCGATGATCATCCGGGAAACCACCCACCGGTTCAGCCGGCTGTCCTTTCACCGCTCCATGGTTGGTCGACGACTTCCCATTCTGGAGACAGCCCTGGGGCTGGCTTATATCGCCTTCTGTCCAGAGAAAGAACGAAAAGAACTCATCGCCTTGTTAGCCAGCCGTGATGACCGGGAAGGAGAGATCGCAAGAGACGCCAGGGCCGTTGAGAACCTGATTCTCAGGACCCAGCGCAAAGGCTTCGGAGAGAACTTCATGAACTGGAGCGAGGAGGAAAGAATAGCCTCCATTGCCATCCCCATCCGGTCAGGAGAAGAGGTGCTGGCTTGTCTGAATCTTGTTTACATTGCTGAAGCAATGTCCATTGATGAAGCCGCCAAAAAGTACCTTCCTGCAATGGAGAAGATCAGAGACAAGATTGAACGCAAGTTATCGAGCCCACCGAAATGAGCTCAGCAATAACAATTGTGTACTGAGGGGACTCACCCCTCACTCGTCAACCGCGCAACCACCGCCGCCAGATCCGTCATGCCTTTCTCCACCTGCTGAATGCCGCTGGCAACGCCAGATATCTCGCCGGAACTGCGGCGGGACAGTTCGGACACCCCAGCCATACTGGAACGCAAAGACTCAATCAAATGGCTGTTCTTGCCCACCACTGCGGATATCTCTTCCAATGAATGGGCGGTTTTGGCCGCCAGTTGACGCACCTCGTCCGCGACCACCGCGAAGCCCCGGCCCATTTCGCCGGCACGGGCGGCTTCAATGGCTGCGTTCAACGCCAACAGATTGGTCTGTTCTGCCACGGTGCGGATGGTGCTGACGATGTTGCCAATCTGTTCGGCCTGGGCTTCCAGATCCCGACTCACTCCGGCGGCGCTGGACACTTCCGCCAGGGTGGACTCCGAGGTTTCCACAGCGACAGCAAGGGCACGGTTTGCCTCAGCAGCGATCTGTGACGTTTCTTCAGATGTGGACGCTGCAACTTCAGCAGCCTCCCGGGCGTTGTTCACCCGGGCGGTGATGTCAGCGGCGAATTTGATCACCTTGTAGACCTGTCCGCCGGCATCCACTACCGGGCTGTAAGTCGCCTCCAGCCAGATACTTCGCCCGCTTTTGTCCCTGCGTTCAAACTGACCGGAAAAATTCTCTCCCCGAGCCAGGCGGCTCCAGAAATCGGGGTTGTCGCGATAGAAGTCATCGAAACAGAACATCTTGTGATGCTGATGGAGGATTTCGTCTCTGCTGTAGCCGGTGGTGGTCAGAAAATTGTCATTGGCTTCCAGTATCTCACCATCTGGCGTGAACTTGATCACCGCCATATAGCGGTTAATCGCTTCCAGCATGGCGCTGTCATCCGCGACTTTATCCTGTGCCGCAGTGGCGTCACGAGCAATTTTGACGACCTTGCAAACCTGCCCGTCCTCACCTGTTACGGGGAAATAAGTGGCCTCCAGCCACACCCGGCTACCGTCTTTGGCGTAGCGGGGGAATATTCCCTGCTGCGAGATACCTCGCCCCAGATCATCCCAGAAGCGTTTGTATTCCGCGGATGAGGCATAACTGGAATCGCACAACAGACGGTGGTGCTTACCAGTCAGATCCTGGCGCTGGTAACCCACAACGGACAACAGGATATCGTTGGCCGACTCGACAATCCCGGAACGACTGAATTCGATGTACCCGATCTGAGAGCTGATGGCATCCAGGATCTGCTTCATCCTGGTGTAGTCGTTCCGCGAAACTTCCAGCTGTTCCGTCAATTCTGCAATGCGATGGCGACCGAACATGTCGTGCCCTCCGTGATTAATGTGAGAAATCCATTGATTCCAATATAACCACTAAGTAGGGGAAACTACGTAGCTTAAAGTAGGTGTCGCGATACGAATTGTAAACAAAGACGACAGTTCTTCAGTGCAACCAGATGTTCGCCAGTCGCTTCAGGCATACAGCGACTCAATCACAACGCTGTACTTCTCATAAATATTGCTGCGCCGCACTTTCATTGTCGCGGTCACTTCATCATCGTCGTGGTCCAGCTCCTTGGTCAGCAGGTGGAAGCGCTTGATCTGCGCTACCTGGGGCAACTGTTCGTTGCCCCTGTTCACCTCTGCCTGAATCAGCTCATTGACCCGTTCATGCTCGGTCAGGCTGCGGAAGGTAGTGTAGGCAATCCGCTCCTGTTCAGCCCATTTGGCGACGGTCTCGAAGTCAATCTGGATCAGGGCAGACACAAACTTTCGGGCCTCTCCGATGACAATGCACTCCTTGATGTAAGGGCTGGCCTTGATGGTGTTTTCAATTTCCGTGGGAGAGAGGTTTTTGCCGCCGGCGGTGATCATGATGTCTTTCAGGCGATCGACAATCTTCAGCTGACCATCCCGCCATTCGCCCACATCGCCGGTGTGCAACCAGCCATCCTTCAGGGTGCTGAGGGTGGCATCATCATTCTTGTAGTAGCCCTTGAACATGCTGCCACCACGCATGATGATCTCATTTTGCTCGCCCAGTTTGACCTCAACCCCGGCAATCGCCTCGCCAACGGTACCCAGGTGAACGTTGTCCACGCGCTGGGCCGTTGCTACGCCGGTGCTCTCGGTCTGGCCATAGACTTCCACCAGGGGAATGCCGATGGTGCGGAAGAACGTCAGAATACCGGTGGCAATGGGTGCAGCGCCGGTAAGCGCGATGGTGCAGCGACGAAGCCCGATGAAGTTCTGCAACGCGCGGAACACGGTCCAGTAGCAGACACCAAACACCAGCCGCTCCATCAGGTTCCAGCTTGCCCGCGGTTTGGTGGCCAGTGGCTCACAGACGGTCATTGCCCGCTTGAACAGACCCTGGCGCCAGCGACCGGTTTCCTGGATCTTGATGTAAATGGAGGAATGAAGCTTCTCCCAAATCCTTGGCACCCCGAGGAAAAACGTCGGCGCGATTTCCCGCAGGTCTTCCTGCACGGTCCGCAGGCTTTCGCCAAAACTGACCGTGCTGCCCACATAGATCGGGGCAATATTGGTGAATGCCTGCTCGGCAATATGGCACAGCGGCAGGTAGGACAAACTGGAATCATGTTCGCCCACGCCCAGCAGTTCAATCAGTCCCGGCGCGGCGGCGTGGAGGTTATGCCAGCTGACCATCGCGCCCTTGGGGCGACCGGTGGAGCCGGAGGTGTACACCATCAACGCGGTGTCTTCCATGCGCTGTCGATCCAGAAGGTCATCGATCAACTGCGGATGCTGTTGCTCGAACTCCCGCCCCTTTGCCTCTATATCCTCAAACGCGGACGGTGGCTCGGGGTAATGCCGCAACCCTTTCATATCGATCACGATGTTATGCTTCAGTTGCGGTAACTTTGGCCAGGCTTCCAGTACCTTGTCCGTCTGCTCCTGGTCTTCACACACCACCATTTCGGCGTCGCTGTGCTCCAACACATAGGCCACCTCGTTCCAGGGACTGGTGGGATACACCCCCACGCAAATACCCCCGACCATGCCGATGCCCATCTGCGCGATCACCCACTCCACCCGGTTCTCCGCGATGATGGCCACATGGCCACCCTCGGAAAGCCCAAGGGCGCGAAGTCCCAGCCCGAAATGGCGGGCGCGCTGGTAGTAGTCCTGCCAGGAGAAGGCCTGCCAGATACCAAAGTCCTTCTGGCGCAATGCCGGGCCATCCGGCCGCTCACGAGCGTGGGCTCTCAGCATCTGGGTCAGGGTCAGGTCGGGAATTGCGGGTGTCGTCATGAAAGCCACCGTTTACGGCGTTTGTAATGCTTGATGTCGCGGTAACTGCGGGCCTCGCCTCCGGCGCCGCCAACCCCGAGGTAAAATTCCTGCACATCTTCATTGGCAGTGAGTTTGTCGGCCGGGCCGTCAATCACGATCTTGCCGTTTTCCATGATGTAGCCATAAGAAGCAATCGCCAGGGAGACCGCGGCATTCTGCTCCACCAGCAGGATGGCTGTGCCCTGCTCACGATTGATACGGGCCACGATGGTGAAGATTTCCTCCACCAGCAACGGCGCCAGCCCCAGGGAAGGCTCATCCAGCATGATCAGGTCCGGCTGGGCGATCAGGGCGCGGCCCAGTGCCAGCATTTGCTGCTCCCCGCCAGACAAATACCCGGCCAGTTGCTTGCGGCGTTCCCTCAGGCGCGGGAAGTAGTTGTAGACCAGTTCATAACTGTCGCTCAGGGACGTTTTTTTGCCGGATAAGGCGTAGGTCGCAGCGATCAGGTTTTCCTCAACCGTCAGGTCCTCGAAAACCCGACGCCCCTCCATAACATGAAACAGACCATTTCGGACCAGTTTCTCCGGCGCGGTGCCTTTCACATCGGCACCGCGGAAACGCACCTCACCGGCGGTTACCTCGCCGTCTTCAAGGTCCAGCAAACCGGAGACGCTTTTCAGGGTGGTGGACTTGCCGGCGCCATTGGAGCCCAACAACGCCACAATGGCGCCCTTCGGCACCCTCAGTGACAGGCCCCGGAGGACCTGCACCGACTTGTTGTAGACCACCTCGATATTATCGATTTCCAGTAAGGCTTCCATACAGCCCCTCAGTCGAGGTGAATCCAGTCCGATACCGGCTCGTAACGGCCCTCGTCGGCGTTCACCCGCCAGATACGACCGACCGGGAATGACATGTCCCGCACCGTCACCGGAATACCGATAATACCGCCGGTGTCCCAATCCTCGATGGAGGCCAGCGACGCCGCCATGTTCTCGGCAGTCAGCTCCTTGCCGGCGTCCAGCGTGCGCTTGATGACTTCGGTCCAGACCATGGCATTGAACCAGCCCTGCATGTAGCCAGTGGGGCGATAGCCCGCTTCCGGATCACTCTTCTCAGCCTGGGCACGGAGCGCATCCAGCATAGGGCCGCTCTCTTCGCTGTCGTAGTAGTTGTAGGGCATCACACCCATATAGCCGTCGGCATCCGCTCCCATCTTGTCGATGATCAGCTTGTCGGAGGACCAGAAAGTGCCCATGAACTTGGTGTCCAGGCCCATCTGGCGCATCTGCACCATGAACTCATTGATGGGTGACAGCACATAACCGTGGAACACCACATAATCGGGGCGAACCCGGCGCAGCTTCAGCACTTCCGCCGATACGTCCACGCTGCCCGGCTTGGTGACGATCTCCTCGACCACTTCAATCCCCAGCTCCGCGGCGCGGGCTTTGCCATTTTCGATCGGATCCTTGCCGAACTCGGTATCGCTGTAGACAAAGGCCAGTGTCGGCTTGTCGCCCTCTCCGGTCTCGGAAGCAATGTACTCAAGGATGATGCCGAACATCTGGCTGTAGTTCGGGCCCGGAATGAACTGGAACGGGTACTGCTCGTTGTCGGTCAGCGCGGTTGCGAACGAGGCGCCGCTCATCAGCGTGTTGCCCTGGCTGTTCAGTTCCGCGGCAATGGCTTTCATGAAACCGGTGCTGTCACCGTAATACACCGCCGGTGAGTCGCTGCCGGAAATCTTTTTGAACGCGGCCACCGAACGATCCACCTCGTAGGCCGTGTCTTCCATCACGTACTCCACCGGGTGCCCATTGATGCCGCCTTCGCTGTTGATCCAGCTGGTGTAGTCGGTCAGGCCGGCGTGGATATGCACCCCGGCAAAGGCAAATACACCCGACAGTGGAATCGAACCGCCGAACACGATGGGTTCCTTGTCCTGCGCCATGGCGGGCGCGGTCATTGTCAGTGCCGCGACCAGACCACCCAGCCCTGCGAGCTGACGGCCTTTTCTGAAGCCTGAACTGAATAGGTTTCTGAACATGAGTCTTCTCCTTGCTGCGTCTTGTTGTTGGTGTTGCAACGGGTCGCGTGACAGCGCGATCAGGTACGGAATGGCCACAGCCGGAAGAACCGCCGGATGCGATGCCAGATCTCGGCCAGGCCATGAGGCTCAAATATCAGGAAGCCCACGATCAACGCCCCGAAAATGATTTCCAGCATCGGCGACATGAACACCGGCGCATTGGGGTAAAACGGCGTCAGCGCGGACGTCAGCAGTTTGAGCGCCTCCGGGATCAGCGTCATGAACGCCGCACCCAGAATGCCGCCCAGCAGGTTGCCCATACCGCCCACAATCACCGCCGCCAGATAGAAAATGGACATGGACAGGGGAAAGCTTTCCGGCGTCACCACCCGGTAAAAATAGGCAAACAGGCCGCCAGCCACCCCGGCATAAAAGGAACTCAGCGCGAAAGACATCAACTTATAGTGCAGCAGGTTGATACCCAGGATTTCAGCGGAAATGTCGCGATCGCGTATGGCGATGAAGGCACGGCCAATACGAGTGCGGAACACATTGCTTGCCGCGAGCACCATCAGCACCGCAAGCGGCACGATGACAAAATACATCCGGAAATCGCTCTGAAAGGTAAACCCGAACAGATGGGCGGGCTCCAGACTAAGCCCCCCCATGCCACCGGTGACCGGCTCCCACTCAGCAAAGATAAAGTGCAGGAACACGCTTGCCGCCAGGGTCGCGATTGCCAGGTACAGCCCTTTGACCCGAAGGGATGGCAACCCCACCAGAATACCGACCGCCGCCGCCATCAGCCCCGCCAGCAACAGGGTAATCGGGAACGGCAAGCCGGTATTCAGCGACAGCCAGGCAACCGTGTAACCGCCGACACCCATGAACCCAGCCTGTCCCAGGGAAATCAGCCCGGTAAAACCGGTGAGAATATTCAGGCCGGTGGTGCTGATCACCGCGATACCAACCAGACACCCCAGGTACAACAGGTAGGAATTCGCGAGAAGCGGAAACACCAACAGGGCCAGCAGAAACAGAGCAAACCAGAATTTCTGGGTGGCAGTGGTCCAGATCGCCTCGTCGGACTCGTAGGTCTGCTTTGCGTCACCAATGCGCATCTTATACTCGCTCTATTTCATGAGTACCGAAGAGTCCGTATGGACGAATCACCAGGATGACCGCCAGCACCAGAAACGTGGCCGGCATCCGGTATTCTCCACCGAGGTAGGCCCCGGCCACGGTTTCCAGCCAGCCGATGAACACCCCTGCAATCAGGGCGCCCAGAATGCTGTCCAGGCCACCGACAATCACCACCACCAGCACACTGAGGCCGATGATCCCGAACTGGGGACTCAGGCCGCCAGTCGCCGCCACCAGCACACCGGCGAGGGAGGCGGCCAGGGAGCCGAATACCCAGGCCAGGTTAAACACCCGACGCACGTTGATCCCCATGGAATAGGCCGCCGCCTGATCGGACGCCGTCGCCCGCAGTGCGACGCCGCCGCGGGAGAAGCGGAAATACAGCAGATACAGAATCAGCACCGCAGCGCCAATCAGGAAGCCGTAGGCAATTTTGGGTGCAAGATACAGAGGACCGATGAACACCGGCTCCCGGGGCAGGAAGCGGGGCAACAACTGGGGATCGGCGCTCCAGAAAAGCTCCACCACCCCCACCAGGATGCTGGCAATACCAATGGTCACCATCACCACCGCAATCGGCGACTCCCCGAGCATTGGCCGGATCATCACCTTTTCAATGACACCACCCAGGATGCTACCCCCAAGAACCGCCAGCGGCAGCGCTATCCAGGGTGACAACTCCATCCCACCCGCGAAGGCCAGGAACAGATAGGCGGCGAACATCATGATCTCGCCGATGGCAAAATTGATCACCCGGGTGGCTTTGTAGATGATCACAAACCCCAGAGCGATCAGGGAATAGAGTCCACCCATGGCCAAGCCAGCCAGGCTGATCTCGCCAAAGAACAACCAATCCATCAGGCGGCCTCCCCTGCCGGATTGAGTTTTGTGCGCAGGCTGTCAATGTCACTGTTGCCCAGGTACGCCTTGATGACCTCGGGATTTTTCTGGACGTCGGCAGGCAGGCCCTCGGTAACCACCTGGCCGAAATTGAGCACCGCGATGTGGTCTGAAATGTCCATCACCATGCCCATGTCGTGCTCCACCATCAGCACCGTAATGCCCCACTCTTCCCGGATATCCAGGATGAAACGGGCCATGTCCTCTTTTTCTTCCCGGTTCATACCGGCCACCGGCTCGTCCAGCATCAGTACTGTCGGCTGCATGGCCAATGCCCGGGCCAACTCGACCCGCTTCTGCAGCCCGTAGGAAAGGCTCGCTACCGGCTGGCGACGGATATGGTCAATTTCCAGGAAGTCGATAATCCGCCGTTCCACGTCCTTGCGCACCATCATCTCTTCGCGGCGGGCAGCCCCGAAATAGACGAGGGAGCCAAGCAGGCCGCTCTTCATGTGAACGTGCGCACCAAGCTTGATGTTATCGAGTACGGTCATACCCCGGAACAGGGCAATATTCTGGAAGGTTCGGGCCAGACCCAGCGAGGCCCGCTGCGGGGGTTTGATACGGCCCGAGAGCACCTCTCCCTGGTAGCTGATGGTGCCCTGCTGGGGCTTGTAAAAACCTGAAATGCAGTTGAACAACGAGGTCTTGCCAGCACCATTCGGACCGATAATGGTGGTGACGGTGTTTTCCGGCACGCGGAAACTGACGTCCTGCAATGCCGTCACGCCACCAAAGGACAAAGACAGGTTTTTGATCTCGAGGATACTCACATCTTGTCACGCTTAATCAGGATTATGGTTGTTGTTATCGTCAGCACTATTTACTGAACCAAGCTAAAAATAGTTCAACCTCACGACAATAGCCAAGTGACTGTCGACTACCATGGAACGAGTGGAATGGTCAGAAAGATGCAGTCGGTACAAAAAAACGGGCAGGAGGACAGAACAATGACAACAGCGACCGTGTTATCCGAATTTGACCGCAGTAGCGGCGTCGCAACACTGACTTTTAACCGACCCGATTCGCTCAACGCCATCGACATCACCATGGCAAGGAACTTCCTCGAGGCAGTCAGGGGCCTGTCCGTTCAACCAGGCCTGCGCTGTGTGGTGCTCCGGGGCGCTGGTCGCGCGTTTGTCGCGGGGGGCGACATTTCCAGTATGGCCGAAGGCAGGCAGCAGGCCTGGCAAATGGTCAACACCGCCCTGGACTCGCTGAATCCGGCCATCCTTTTGCTACGGAACATCGACGCACCGATCATTGCCTCGGTTAAAGGAGTGGCAGCGGGTGCAGGTCTCAGCCTTGCGCTGATGGCCGACCTGATCGTTGCCGAGGAAAACGCCCGCTTCCTGATCGCCTACAACGGCATAGGCGCCGTCCCGGACTGCGGGGGAACCTGGTTCCTGCCTCACAAGATCGGCGCCGGAAGGGCCTCGGAAATGATGATCCTCGGACGTACCCTGAACGCCAGGGAAGCTCAGAGCTGGGGCCTGGTGACAAGTGTTGCGGCGGAAGATCAGTTCGATGGAATGTTGGCAACCACGGTTACCAAAGCCGCTGAGGGGCCTGGCCGTGCATTTGGGGCTTTTCGCCGTCTGGTCGACCAGGCAAGCGGCACTGCATTGGCCGACCATCTGGAAGCCGAGCGACATGCCTTTCTGGAGATGACCCAAACGGCCGACTTCAGCGAAGGCGTGTCTGCCTTCCTGGACAAACGCAAACCACGGTTTCAGGGTTGCTGAAAGCGGCCCCTACCGTTCGGCATCCACCCGGAAAAAGCCCAGATCCTGCAATGGCAGCTCCAGAACCGAATCATCCAGAATGATGGGCACCGCACGTTTTTCAGGCGTGATAATCGCGGAGAACCGGTTTTTTACCGGTGACTCGATATCCAGATTCAGGTTCAGGGACGTCAGCAACTCGGTATCCACCGACGGCCGGACCACCTGATTAATCGCCGCCAGCACCTCCCCACTGTATTGCAAACGCACCATGGTTTCGACGGGTACGACCATATCCACCGGCAGCTCAAACCGCACGGGCAACACACCTCTGACCGGCAGTTCCGGCAGCCAGGAATAGATCATTCCAGTGTTGGCAGAGACTTCCAGATCCGTCTCAACGGTTAAGGTGTCGCGGTAGCGGATTTCCATACGCAGCGGCACCATGGTGTCTAGCTCCAGCTGCGTACGGTACTGCCCCTTCAAGTGCAGCGGCAGCGCTTCGTGGCGGAAAGGCACGTTCACGTCCACCTGCCCCAGTATGGTAAGCTCGGCATTTTCTTCGGTGTGGGCATCGACCCTCAGTTCTGCTGGCAACCTCAACAGTGCGAACTGATCGGTCAGGGACACACCGATGATCACCCGGGTATACAGCATGAACCCACCCAGCAAACCAAGCGCAACGACGAGTACAAACAGCCAGCCATACAGAATCCAGCGTCCAAGAGCACTCATTGCCTTGGCTGCTCCGAGGGCGTGTCGTCGTAAGGATTTGGCTCCGATTCGTCTTGCGGCGACCAGGAAAGTCCAATTTCACGAATGGGAAGCTCCAGGTCCATCTCCGCCAGCAGGGCATCCGCAGGCTCAAGGATGGTGGCGTAGGCATTGATCCGCGACCGAACCGGCACAGACATCGCGGTTTTCAGTGGAATATCCGTGGCAATATCCACTTTCAGGGGCACCTGGAGGGATTCCAGCAGTTCAACCTGAGCGGGTGCGGTGAACTTCAGATCCACCATCTGATCAATCTCGATCTCCTCGTCCAGAGGGATGATGGCCTTGACCGGCAGCTCGCCGCGCAACGGCAATTCAAACCATTTACCGAGCGCTTTGACTTCCACGTTACCGTCAACCGAAATCCGCTGATTCAGTTCAATGTTCTGGCGCAATGGCACCACCATCTGTATCGGTACGGCGCTATCAAAAGTGACCGACACGTTCAGGGTGTCGCGAATCGGTAGGATCAGAGTCTGGTCGATGGGTACCGTCGTGGACAGCACGGTATCCAGCTCGATATCCAGACTGTCCAGAATATCGATCCCCACGGCCATGGGCTCGGGAATGGACACTTTCGCCTGCTGGTCACGCAACAACAGCTCCGCCCCCAGATTCTTCCACAACCAATAGGCACCGGTCGCACCCAAAACGATGGCCAGGATCAGTAATACCCCAGCAATGGCCAACCATGTCTTACGAACCGTAATCTGTACTGCCATAGCGGATTTCCTGAGCCAGCCTCGTTATCCGAACATGAAGGTAAGCTGGAATACCCCCACACACAAACCCAATACCGCACCGACCGCAATCAGTATCCACTCGTCCTGTTCGAACGCCGGTCTCAGCATGCCCTCGAACTCCGAGGGTTTGAGGCTCTGCAAACGGGTTGACAGTGTATGCTCCAGGTCCAGGGCTTCATCGGCATAATCTTCGATGTGTTTCAGCGTGGCCGGCAGCCGCTGAATCAGCCGTTTGACCGCACTGGATTTCATGTCGCGGTAGTTCTGGGTGCCCACGGCAAAGGTGACGAAAGGCTTGGCCAGGTTGGTCTGCTCGTCGACCGCACGCTGTACATGGCGTCCGATCATATCGAATACCTTGTCCGCGTAGGGTCCTTTCAGAATCCCCTCGATGATGTTGGACGGGGTGAGAACGTAAGAGGACACCAGACGACCGTAATCACTGGCCACTTCATTCTGACGCTTCATGAACAACCCCTGGATATTGAACGGGCCAATGCGCATCAGTTCTTTGGGGTTGAAGATCATCTGCAGGGCAATGGCGTTGGTGGCATAGCCCACCAGCAAACCGAAGGCAGGCAACAACCAACCCTGCTGGAAGAACAGCCACACGCCCATCTGGACCAGACCGAACAGCAAACCGAAGTACAACCCAGACCGGCCGATAAAGCGAAATTCAGCGGCACCCACTTCCTGGAAGATCTTGTTCAACAGAGCCTTGTCACGGCTCAGGTTGGTCACCACCATATCCTCAAGATCATACATCTGGGAGATGTTGATCTTGAGCTGGTTCATGATGTCATTGATCAGTTTGGGAGCGTCCCGCTTGACCCGCTTGTAGATCTGCCGTTTGACCATTTCCGGCAAGGATTCCCAGAGCTTCGGTTCATACTCCAGCATCACCTGGTCGACGATTTCCTCGATCATGCCGTTCAACGCCGGCTCCAGCGCATTGGCCACCTTGTCGGCGTCCAGGCGGGAGAAGATCTCTTCCTGAGTAATGAGATGGGTAGTGATGGTTTCCACCGAAATAGCCGCCATTTTCGCCGCACGCCGGGGAATGATGCCCTGCCAGCCCAGGAACGGAGGCTTACCCACAAACTCCAGCGGCTGGAACATCATCTTGATGGCTATGACGTTGGTGACATAACCAACAACACCACTAATAACCGGCATCGACAGATACAGCCACAGGTTTGACACGAAGTCATTCACTACCGCTTCCATACTCGCACTTCCAATCGTTTTTATTGTTGGTCTGTCGCACCCGCTGACTCGTCGCTCTCACGGCAGTCGAGGGTTTTTGACCAAAGGGTTTTACCGAGATCCGAAATCGAAAAGGACAGCCGCTGAAAGCGCACTTTCATACCCGCCTGACCTTCTATGTCCGCGGTCAGGGCTCGCACTGCCAGGCCGTTTTCAATGCTTTCATAGTTCTGCAACAAGGTCTTGAACGAAGGTCCGGCTTCCACCAATCCCAGTTGGATCAGGTGGCTCAGATAGTAAGGCGCCCATTGGCCAAGCATCAGTCCGGACTCCTGGGCTATCCGGCTCAGGTGCCCCCGTAGCCGATACACCGGCTTTCCCAGCCGACCAATCACGTCCATATGACACATGGCGTGGGGCTGCTCATCCGAGACCAATGCCAGTACCCGCAGTTCGTCAGGGACCAGCTGCTGCACGATGATCCGGATCAGGTCATCGGTAGCGGACTCTTTGGTCTGGTAAATCGAACGGTGATGCAGATCTCTGAGAATGCCTGCGGTATCGGCGGTCACCAGGGTTGGCGTGATATCGTCAGAATGTCCATGGAACAAGCCATTACCATCCAGCTTCTGTAGCCGATTTCTGAGCGCCAGAAGTAACTGGCTTTCAACCTCCGACGCAACGGCCGCAGCACGCTGAACGGGCGGTAACTCCCCGAGTGCGGACCGAAGGCGCAGGAGGGTTCGATTGCCCGGCACGGAAGGCACCGGTAATCCTGACGTTAGCTTTCGCTTGTCCATTGCGCTCGCCTGACAATCTTATTGTTGTGAATGCTGACAATTTTCGTGACATATGTCACATTTTTAAAATAAGGTTGCAAGAGCAAATTAACAAGAACAAACGTAAAAAGGCGCACAATGACACCCTCAGCACAACTTTCCAGCGTTCTGGACACCCTGCCCGATGAGCTCGCGGAAGCCATAAGAAACAATGCCGAGACCTCATTGGCCACACATCGCCAGGAAACAGCAAGTGAGTTGGAGCAAGCTCGCCGCCGCCTGTCTCTACCATCGCGATTGGTATTCAACATGACCACTGGCAAAGATCATCAGACAAAGGAGTAGTGGCTGTGAAAACATCTTCTTTGCAGATGGTTGCCGAACTGGAAAAGTTACAGGCGCTCATTGGCAAACTCCCTGCGGCGCAGCGGAATCTGGCCAGTCATTGCCAGCCTGGCCAGATTCGTGAGGTCAGGGATGCCGTTCTCGATAACCTCCACAGTGACCAGGCATCGACCTTTCGACGCCTGAGCTGCCTGGTCAGGGCACTGTCCGCAAAACATGCCGCCAGACTTGCAACCGATTGTGGCCCGGTGATCGCCGCTCGCACCCTGCCCTTTGTGGAGCCCTTGAAAGTCGGCAAAATTGCCCGCCGGTTGTCTGTGGAATTCCTCGCCGACATCACCCTCAAGGCAGACCCACGGGCACTACGAACCCTGATCCGGCACATACCCACGGACCAGATTGCGTCAGTGGCCGTCATCCTCATCGAACAGCAACAGTATGTTACTGCCGGGCAACTGGCCGATGCCTTGCCCTCCACCGCCATTCGCCAGGTCCTGACGCTGATCGACGATGACGTGGCCTTGCTGCGCACGGTTTTCTACATGGACGAGCCGGAACAGCTCGGAGATATCATCCGCCTGGTCGACAATGAACGGCTCAATCGCATCATTCTGGCCGGCCTCGGCAACCGCGAGACCTGGCCCATCCTGATGTGGGTGATTGATCAGGTCGGACGGGACATCAAAAGTCGGATCACCAACCTGATCGTGGAACGTGACCCCGAAACCCTGAACGAACTGATCAACGTAGCGAACAGCCAGGCGCTTTGGGGGCCAATTCTCCGCTCTCTGGATACCATCAAGGAACGTCACCAGCGATCGCTGGTGCATTTGCAGGCCCTGCGGGACGAGCAGGTTCTGGAAGGACTGATGAAAGCCGCTTACGACGAGGGACTGATGGCCAATACCATCCCTCTCATCGAGACAATGAACGGCGATTTGCAGGCCTTTGTCGCCAAGGTCGGCCTGCGCCAGGGTGCCGATATTCTGGAGGCTTTCATTCGCGACGCGGTCCGTCAGAACCATGCGGCGGTCATCCTCACCCTGCTGAGCAGAATGAGCGACGAAGAAGTCAAGGAACTGACCACCCTTGGCGTGTTCAACGATAACTTCATATTACAAGCCATCGTGTCGGCAGGCATCGCGACCGGACAGATCCGCTCACTGATCCGTTTTGCCCGGCGCCTGCCCGGCAAGGGCCAGGAATTGATAGCCAGCCTGCTGGCGGCCGATCACGGTGCCCTGCTGGAGCGACTGCTTAATCGCTCTGAACTGCTGGGGGACAGCGACTGGAACGAACTGGTCAGCCTTATTGCAAAGATCCGGATACCGGATCAGGCCAGGGAAATTGCCGACGTCATCCGCTACCAGTCACGTCAGACCGCACGTGCACTGAAAGCCCATGCCGAGAACATGGGTTCGGACCTGTTCAAGACCCTGTTGAAATAACCCTTCAAACGTCTTCAAGGATGAGGACAATCAGCTCCTTCGGCCCGTGGGCACCGTAGGCCAGCACCTGCTCGATATCCGCCGTCTTCGACGGGCCGGACACCAGCAACACATTGGTCGGCAGACCCGCAGACCAGTTCTGGGCCGTCATCATGTCGTACCAGTTATCGTGAATCCCGCTGGCCTTGAGCAGGGCAATATGCACCGGCGGCACCAGGCTCATCAGCCTCGGTTCGTTCCGGTCTGGCCACAACACCAACGAGCCCGTCGCGGCGATGCCGCCAGTGGTGCCCGTCAGGCTGGCCTGCACATCATTGAAAAGCCCCACTTTCCACTCCTCAATGGGACGGTCATAGACCCGCAATTCCGGCTTCCTCGTTCCATCCTTCCAGGCGCTCGCTAGCTGCCCGCCATGAGGCGTGGCCGGGGCATACAGCAGATTCGTGATCTCCCGCTTCGCCAGCAACTCCGCGACCAGCACCGGCCAGTCATTCTGTCGCGTCTGATGCACCTCGGTATGCACCGCTTCCATCAGTTCCCGTAACCGGGCAACCCGCTCTTCCGGAGGATAGCGCCAGGGGCCTGTCACCAGGGATTCGTCGAACTCGTCCGGGCGCGGCTTGGTGCCAGCCAGACTGGTTCTGAGCTTGTTGAGGATATTGGTACGAGCGCTCATAACCTCTCCCGCCGGATGGATGAATTTTTCAGGTGATCCCGGGCAAGGTCATGGAGGGAACGTGCAGCCGGTACCGGCGCACTGTGGTTCTCGGTCCACGGGCCCGCTTTTTTGGGCGCAAGCGCCCTGAACCGGGTCGCCCCCCACAGGAATAGCTTATAAAAGGCCGGACGGGTGTTCAGCATGACCCAGGCGCGCCACATCAATAGCTCCTTGCGGGAGTACTTGCTGCCGGCCCCTTTCACTGATACCGGCTCATGCCCCGGAGCCTGAACATTTTCCTGTCGCAGTCGCTGCAGCAACTCCGGAATGGGAATCTTCACCGGGCAGACTTCCCCGCAGGCACCGCACAGGGAAGACGCGCTGGGATGATCCGGCACCTTGTCGAGTCCCACCATATGGGGTGTGACAATCTTGCCAATCGGGCCCGGATAGACTTCCCCGTAGGTATGACCACCCACCCTGGTGTACACCGGGCAATGGTTCATACAGGCACCGCAACGAATGCAGTTCAGGGTCTGGCGCATCTGGGCGTCGGCAAACGCGCCGGTGCGGCCGTTATCCAGCAATACCAGGTGCACTTCTTCCGGGCCGTCCAGTTCATCGGGTTTGCGCGGACCGGAGATCAGGTTCACATAGGTGGTGATGGGCTGCCCCAGGGCCGAGCGGGTCAGCAGGGACACCAACGGCACTACGTCCCGCAGGTTGGATACCACTTTCTCGATCCCGGTTACGGCGATGTGGACCGGTGGCGAAGTAGTGCTCATGCGGCCGTTGCCCTCGTTTTCCACCAGCAACAGCGTGCCGGTTTCGGCGATGGCAAAGTTCACACCGGACACCCCCACATCCGCCTCCAGGAATTTACGTCGCAGGATGCGCCGCCCGGTCTGGATCAGCTCATCCACATCTTCGGAGACGTGTTCGCCGAGCTTTTCGTTGAACAGCGCCGACACCTGACGGGCGTTCTTGTGAATCGCCGGCATGATGATGTGGGACGGTTTCTCATTATCAAGCTGGACGATGTACTCGCCCATATCCGATTCCAGGCATTCAATATCACGGTCGGCGAGATAGTCGTTCATCTCCATCTCTTCACTGACCATGGATTTGCCCTTCACCACCTGGCGACCGTCGTGGGCTTCAATGAGGCCGTGAACAATCTCGTTGGCTTCCTCAACCGTCTCCGCCCAATGCACCTTGATACCATTGGCGGTCAGTCTGGTTTCCAGTTGCTCCAGCAGGTCCGGCAGGTTGGAGAGCGAACGCGCGCGAATGTGGTTGCCCAACTCCCGCAGTCCTTCCCGCTCGTCTTCGTCACTGAACGCATCCGCCCGTTTGCGCATCAGCGAATCCATGGCAGTGCGGAAGTTGGAACGCAACTGTGAGTCGGCCAGCGCTTCCCGGGCGCGGCCCTTGAAGTCACTGGCCAGCTCAGTCACTGGAATGCGCTGGTTCATTGCTCACCTCCGGGTTGCCGTTCACCGCATCGCTCCCACAGGAAACTGGCAAGATGGCGACCACGGAAAGCCTGCTGTTGCTTCTCCAGGGCGCCATTAATATTCATCAGGCAACCGCAGTCGGCACTGATGGCCTCAGCCGCGCCGGATCCCCGCAGCGCCGTGGTCTTGTCCAGCACCATGGCGCCGGAGATATCCGGCATGCGCACGGAAAAGGTTCCCCCAAAACCACAGCACTCGCTCTCATGGTCGTGATCGATACGTTCGACGTTATCGAGTTGGGCCAGCAGTTCCCGCGCGTGCAGATGGGTATTCATCTCCCGGCGGGCGGTGCAGGAGGTGTGCAGGGCAATCTTGTGTTTCTCACCCCGGTCAACAAGCTGAACCTTGCAAACCTTGAGCAGGAACTCCGTCAGCTCGAAGGTGCGCTCGGCCAGTTCCTCGGCACGCCTCAGATTGTCGGGTTCCTCCGCGAACAGTTCCTGATAGTGATGACGAAACATGCCGGCACAGGACCCCGACGGCACCACCACCGGACGGCCGTCATCCAAGAGATCCAGCTGTGCCAGGGCTACAGCCCTGGCCTCTTCCCGATAGCCGGACGTCCAGGCAGGCTGACCACAACAACTTTGCTGTTGGGGAAAGTGCACTTGAATGCCCTGCTGTTCCAGCAAGCGGATAGCATCCAGCCCCGCCTCCGGGAAGAACAGGTCCACCACGCAGGTACCGAACAGCGATACCTCTGCGGGCTTGTCAGGGTAGCGACGCTCCGGTTCCCGGGCGGGAGCTACCCGGGTAGCGTTCGGGGCTGCGTCATAGAACAGCTCACTCATTGCTAAACGTCCTCCAGACGGGGTGAAGCCAGAGATAATTGGTAATACCAATTTACCGATGCAGTCTGATAAGATATGTGAGTTGTTTACGGGCTGTCAAAGCTAACTGCTAATCCATTGGTCTGATAGCAATGGTAGAACGCCGCCCAAATTCGTCAAATGAAAAGCCAATACAGCATTGGTCAGACCAATAACTAAAACGTGGGAATAGAATGGCTATCGGTCAGATTTCACCAAAGCGCCTTGCAGATACCATTGTCGAGCAGCTGGAAACCATGATTCTGGAAGGCACGCTGCAACCCGGGGAGCGATTACCAGCCGAGCGGGCACTGGCTGAGCAGTTCGGGGTTTCCCGCCCTTCCCTGCGGGAAGCTGTTCAGCGGCTCGCCGCCAAGGGGCTTCTGGTCAGTCGTCAGGGGGGTGGGCACTATGTGGCCGAAACACTCGGCTCCAGTTTCAGCGACCCGCTGATCGGGCTGCTGGAAAACCGCCCGGACGCCCACCGCGACCTGCTGGAGTTCCGCCGCACCCTGGAAGGTGACTGCGCTTATTACGCAGCTCAAAGAGCCACGGAAGTGGACAAGGCTAAACTCAGGGAAGCCTATGAAGCCCTGCAGGCCTGCTACAGCAATCGCAACAACCAGGATGTCCAGGCAGAGGGCGCCGCCGACGCCCGTTTCCACCTGGCCATCGCCGAAGCCAGCCACAATGTCATTCTGCTACACACCATTCGCGGGCTGTTCAACATGTTGAAGAACAGTGTCGTCAACAACATCGACGGTATGTACTCGAAGACTGTGGAAACCCGCAACGGTCTATTGGAACAACATCAACAGTTATTCGAAGCCATCATAAAGGGACGGGCCGAGGAGGCACGTGAGATAGCCGGGCGGCATATCGAGTACGTGCAGGGCGTGCTGTCAGAACAGTTTGAAAGTCACCGCAGGCTCGAGCGCTCGCTTCGCAGGGACAAGCTGAGTCGCAATTGAGCTGCTACTTTTAACCGCAGACCCATGTTTTCGGCTAGACAGGACACTCCCATGACCGACCAACCCGTGCTCACCTCCGTGGACGATGGCATTCTGACCATCACCATCAACCGGCCTGAAAAGCGCAATGCCGTAGACAGACCGACGGCAAACGCCCTGCGCCAGGCGTTTATGGAGTTTGAACAAAACCACGCATTAAAGGTAGCGGTGCTCTGTGGTAGTGGTGGCAACTTCTGCGCAGGTGCGGACCTGACCGCAGTGGGTGATCCTGAGCGACGCAATGAAATCGATCCCCACGGCACCGGTCACGGCCCCATGGGTCCCACCAGAATGTCGTTATCGAAACCGGTGATTGCAGCGGTTTCCGGCTATGCGGTCGCCGGCGGACTGGAACTGGCCCTGATGTGCGATTTACGGGTCGTGGAAGAGTCCGCGGTGTTCGGCGTTTTCTGTCGGCGTTGGGGCGTACCGCTGATCGATGGCGGCACCGTACGTTTGCCCCGTATTGTCGGCCACGGGCGTGCCATGGATATGATTCTCACCGGCCGGCCGGTTCAGGCTGATGAAGCACTGGACATGGGCCTTGCCAGCCGCAAAGTCGCTGATGGCATGGCACTGGAAACCGCCCAACAAATGGCCAGGGACATCGCCGCCTTTCCCCAACAATGCCTGTTGGCGGATCGGGCGTCCGCTATTCATCAATGGGATCTGGACATGCATGAGGCTCTGGTGGCGGAAGGCGCAGCTGGCTACCCTGTCGTGTTCGAGGAAGCCGTGGAAGGTGCAAAAAAGTTCAAGGATGGAGCCGGGCGTCACGGCCAGTTCTGAGCAGCCCCGCAACCCAGTCCGACACTTCAGGAAAGACGCCCATATCCAGCACGAATTCCTGACCACGAGCGGCACACTCCAGGTAGCAATATGGCGGAGCAAGCCGCCAGCGGTCCGGGCGGGAGTGGTAGCTCAACGCCGGCCTGCCGTCGCCGGGGAAGAAACCGGAGGGCAGCCGCCACTGGGTGGGCAGGCGTCCGTCCGGATCACTCAGCACCAGCGGCGCATCAAGATGGGTAAACACACCGCTGCCCGGGAACGGTTTCTTATCGTCTGCCAGGGAAAACCGGTCAGAAGACACATACAGCGTATTGCCAGGGTCGGGCTCACCATGAAAATGCGGATGATAACCAGCCCAGGGCAAGGCGTCTGAAGTCAGGTCATCAATCCGGTGAACATCCTCAATGTGCAGCCAACCCCAGATAGCATGAAACGGCCGCGAGCCCGGCACAAAGCGCCAGCGTCGCTGCCATAGCTCCGCCCTGCGGAACACACCAAAGAACAGGAACATGTCCCCGGCACTCACCCCCTGATTGCGCAAATGGCCCTGAGCGGACCCCGTCTGCCCCAGCGCCGGGCGCCAACCATCCACCCGCGGAATAGCGTCAGCGATCAGGTCCGGATCCAGATGGGCGCCGTGGTTGCCACGGATTCTGCCCCGGGTCAGATCCCGGACAATCTTTCCCAGTCTGCGCTCGCCATGGGTTACATCATCGTAGCGAATGCGGGACTGGCTATCGGGAATGGGAAGCACACACAGGGAACCGTCCGGCAGCACCGGGCTCGGGCACCCGCCGGCGGAGGAGTCAAACCCTTTTCGGCTGAGGATCAGGCGCATGGACTCACTGCAAAAATCATGGACGACATATCGGGGGGCAATGCTATCTTAGATTCCGGGCGATTGCTCGCAACAATTTCACACCGTCAGCCGGATAGCGAACCATGAGACTTGTCTGCATTTCCGACACCCACAGCATGCACCGCCAGATCCAGGTGCCCGATGGCGACATCCTGATCCACTCCGGTGATTGTCTCGGTGTGGGCACGCTGGATGAGCTGCAAGACCTCGACAACTGGTTCGCCGAACAGCCCCACAAACACAAGATTCTGATTGCCGGCAATCACGACTGGTGCTTTCAGGATGAACCACAGGAAGCGCGGGCCCTCGTCAGACACGCCCACTACCTGCAGGACAGCGGCCTGGAACTGGAAGGGCTGAAATTCTGGGGCAGCCCGTGGACACCGGTATTCTTTGACTGGGCCTTCAATCTCGAACGCGGCGCAGCCCTGGCTGCGCGCTGGGCCCGAATTCCCCAAGACACCGACATCCTGATTACCCACGGGCCGCCAGCGGGCATACTCGATGCTGTGCCAACCGGTACCGGATCGCTGAATGTCGGCTGCGATGATCTCGCCAGCGCGGTTGAAACCCTCAACCCCAGGCTCCATATCTTTGGGCATATCCATGAGGGCTACGGCCAACTGGACATTGGCAAGCGCCGGTATATCAACGCTAGTACCTGCACCGGCAGCTTCAAGCCCCTGAATCCACCCATCGTGATCGACCTTTAGCCCAAAGGTTCGATGTTTCCGGAGCAAGATATGCCACAACGCCCGCCCTTTTCGCTGCTGGAACTGGCTTCCGTTCGCGAAGGCGACTCCGTCGGCACCACCCTGGCCAACAGCGTGGCCTATGCCCAACATGCCGAAAAGCTGGGTTTCAAGCGATTCTGGCTGGCAGAGCACCACAACATGGAGGGCATCAGCAGTTCGGCTACGTCCGTGCTGGTTGGCCATATTGCTGGCAAGACCGAATCCATACGGGTCGGCTCTGGTGGCGTGATGCTGCCCAACCACCCGCCGCTGGTGATTGCCGAGCAGTTTGGCACACTCGCCTGCCTGTATCCGGACCGCATCGACCTGGGGCTTGGGCGCGCACCGGGCACCGATCCGATCACCAGCCGGGCACTGAGGCGTGACGGCCTTGGAGCCGAACAGTTTCCGGAGGACGTGGCCCGCCTGCAGACGCTGCTCGGGCCGCTGCAACCCGGCCAACCGGTCAAGGCAATCCCGGGGGCCGGTACCAATGTACCGATCTGGCTGCTGGGTTCCAGCCTCTATAGCGCGCAACTCGCAGCCATGCGGGGATTACCCTATGCCTTCGCCGGACATTTCGCGCCCCGACTTTACCGCGAGGCGCTCAAAGTCTATCGCGACAATTTCCAACCCTCGGAGCAGTTGCAAGCGCCCTACTCGATGCTCGCGGTGCCCGCCATCGCTGCGGATACGGACGACGAGGCCCAATGGCTGTCCACCACCAGTTACCAACGCATCCTGGCATTGTTTCGTGGTCATCCACTGTGGATGAAACCACCGGTGGATACCATGGAGGGGCTGTGGAATGCTGGTGAAGAAGCCAGCGTTCGGGATTTCCTGGGATTGCAGGTACTCGGAGGCCCCGAGTCCGTCAGGGATCAGCTGGACCGACTGCTGAGTACCGTAGAGGTGGACGAGCTGATGTTCACCGTCGATATCTACGACCCGGTAAAACGGCGTCACGCCCTGGACATTCTCAACCAGGCCTGACAACTCCCAGGCAATACATAAAAGGATGGATTCCGGAAAATGACAGCAACGACCACCCATGTATTTCTCTCCCACGGCCTCGAAAGCGGTCCGGGAAGCACCAAAATCCAGGCCATGAAAGAAGCGGTGGAAGCCTTTCCCGGAGTTGTCGCCGTTGCGGTCGATCACCGCAGCAGCAAAGACCCCGCTACCCGCCTGGAACAGATGCGGGATGCGATAGAGAAAGCCGGCGCCGTTCCAGAACGTACCATCCTGGCCGGTTCCAGCATGGGGGGCTGGGTCTGTGCGCAAACCAGTGCCGGTCAGCGGGTTCTGGGCTGCTTCCTGCTGGCTCCAGCGTTAGCGCTCCCCCGCTACCCACAATCGAACCCGATCATTCAAGCCGACCACACCCAGATCATTCATGGCTGGGATGATGACGTGGTTCCGGTAATGCCTGTTATTGAACTCGCGGAACACCAGAAACTTCCCATCCTGATGGTGCCGGACGGACACCGTCTGGAGAATAGCCTGGAACGGGTCGTTTCAGAGTTCCGTCAGTTTCTCGTCAGGGCTGGGTTATAGCTTTGAATTCCGCAAGCTCCTCGCCGTTGGCATCCAGAAGCCGAAGGTGGTGGTCCTCCATTTGAACACCGGCGGTATTTTCCAGCGCCCGGAAGAATGCCGGCTCCGGAATATCGACATCGTGGCATGCACGGCGCGTACTGGCCATGCGACTGAACACCAGGTTCCGGTTGTTGATGACCTCATACTCCCCACGAAAGGCATTACAGCCGCTAAAGCCATTTACGACACCATCGTCCCGGAGAATCAGGTGCGCTTCACTGGCCGCACCTGCATCGGGCATTGGTGCCCCTGCAACCTCCTGAAGCTTCCAGTATGTATTAGTCAACGGCACGTCACCGCCCCCCATCAAGGGTTGTGACATGCACCCGACCAACCCAAACAGGCAGCTGACAACAACCGGCAACCGCCACACCATCCACGATTTGTCCATCCAGTTCCCTCCCTCGTAATGGAATCACTGCAATCGTTTTTCATTTCACTTCAATACGATACCGCCCAGCAATCTAAATTGGCCATTTTCTTGCGAAAACCACGTTGTTTTGCCAGTCTTTAATAATGCAGCAAGAGTCTGGAGTAAAAAAACTAAATGGAGACAACACGATGAGCAGCTTAAGCAAGTTCAAAAAACTGGCCGGAATTTCAGCGATTGCGTTCGCGGCCATGACAGCCGCAAACTCAGTCAACGCTGCCAACTGGCGCTATGCCCATGAAGAATACGAAGGCGACGTCCAGGACGTATTTGCCTACAAGTTCAAAGAATACATTGAAGAGAATTCTGACCATACCCTTCAGATTTATCGCTTCGGTGAACTGGGTGAGTCCGACGACATTATGGAACAAACCCAGGCTGGTATCCTCAACTTTGTAAACCAGTCTCCCGGCTTTACCGGTTCCCTGATCCCGGAAGCGCAGATTTTCTTCATTCCCTACCTGATGCCCACCGACATGGAAACCGTTGTCGAATTCTTCCGTGAAAGTAAGGCCATCAATGAAGACTTCCCGGAGCTCTACTCCGAAAAAGGTCTTGAGCTTCTGCAGATGTACCCGGAAGGTGAAATGGTCGTCACCGTCGACGAGCCGGTCACCAGCCCGGAAGGCTTCAATAACAAGAAGATCCGGGTGATGACCAACCCGCTTCTGTCTGAAACCTATGATGCGTTCGGCGCGACCCCGACCCCTCTGCCCTGGGGCGAAGTCTACGGTGCCCTGCAGACCAACATGATCCAGGGTCAGGAGAACCCGATCTTCTGGATTGAGTCCGGCGGTCTGTATGAAGTGTCCCCGAACCTCGTCTTTACAGCCCACGGCTGGTTCACCACTGCCATGATGGCCAACCAGAACTTCTATGAAGGTCTGTCCGACGAAGACAAGAAGCTGGTCCAGGACGCCGCGGATTTTGCCTTCGAGGAGATCCTCGTTCATATCGACGGCCTGGCCGATGAGTCACTGGCAAAAATTCAAGAGGCCAGCGACGAGGTCACAGTAACCCGCCTGACCGATGAACAAATCGAAGCCTTCAAGGCCCGTGCGCCCCAGGTAGAGAAAAAGTTCATCGAGATGACTGGTGAGCGTGGCGAAGAACTGCTGAACCAGTTCAAGGAAGATCTGAAAGAAGTTCAGAACGACTGAACCTGAAGGAACCTTTCCCGCCGGCGCCGCCCGGCGGGAAGCTGTATTAACCCCGCCCCGCCGGGGACCTCCTACCGGCCGGGAGCGATCTGTTCTGGAGCAGACCCCATGTCCGAGAACTCCCCGGATCTAGAAGACGATACCGGCACCTACGAGTCCGGCCTGCCCGGGTTTTTGGGAACCATCGATGAAATCATTGCCAAGACAGAGGCCGTCATGCTTGCGGTTGGCGTGATGCTGATGGCAGTCAACACGTGCGTCAACGTTATTGCACGATTTGTCTTTGGTGAAGGCCTGTTTTTCTCCGGCGAGATCAACCGGATCCTTATTATCCTGATCACCTTTGCAGGTATTGGTTACGCGGCCCGCCATGGCCGTCACATCCGTATGTCTGCGGTTTACGATACAATTCCGCCCAAAGGAAGAAAAGTACTGATGATTTTCATTGCCCTGTTTACATCCCTGGTAATGTTTTTCCTTTGTTACTATTCCTACGAGTACGTCGTAACCCTCTACGGCCGCGGGCGAATTCTCCCAGCGCTGGGTTTTGAGATCTGGTGGATTTACGTCTGGGCGCCTATCGGCTTTGCGATCACTGGTATTCAGTATTTCCTCACGGCCATCAAGAACTTCACCAGTAAGGATATATACCTCTCCACCGGTGTGATCGACGGCTACGCGGACAGTGAATCGGAAGTCTGACCCCTGCAGCGGCTTTAACAAAGGATAAAAACTCATGGCAACTATAATGATGGTGATCATGATCGGGCTGCTACTGCTGGGCTTCCCGATGATGGTTCCGCTGATTACCGGTGCGGTGGTCGGTTTTGTAATGATGTTCGATGGCTTCGGCCAGATGGGCACTTTCATCCAGCAAATGATGGGAGGCATCCGCCCCGCCTCGCTCATTGCCGTGCCCATGTTCATTCTGGCGGCAGATATCATGACTCGCGGCCAGTCCGCCGATCGTCTGATTCATATGGTGATGGCGTTCATCGGACACATAAAAGGCGGGCTGGCAATCAGTACCGCCACTTCGTGCACTCTCTTCGGTGCGGTTTCCGGCTCTACCCAGGCGACGGTTGTCGCTGTCGGCTCTCCACTGCGCCCCAAACTCCTCAAAGCCGGCTATTCCGACTCGTTTTCACTGGCGCTGATCATCAATTCCAGTGACATCGCTTTTCTGATCCCCCCCAGTATCGGCTTCATCATTTACGGGGTTATATCCGGAACCTCCATTGCAGAGCTGTTTATTGCCGGCATCGGCCCCGGCATCATGATTCTGTTCATGTTCTCAATTTATTGCCTGATCTATGCCTACATTAACAAGGTTCCCACCGAGGAGAAGGCCGGCTGGAGAGAGCGGGGGGTCGCCGTCCGCGAAGCGCTGTGGCCGCTGTTCTTCCCGGTTATCATTGTGGGCGGTATCTACGGCGGCATATTCAGCCCGACCGAGGCTGCAGCCGTCTGTGTGCTTTATGCCTTCTTGCTTGAATTCGTGGTTTTCCGCTCGCTGAAACTGCCGGACATCTATCGGATCGCCAAATCCACCGGCCTGATTACCGCTGTGGTATTCATACTGGTGGCTGTAGGCAACGGCTTTTCGTGGATTATCTCCTTTGCACAGATTCCCCAGACCATACTGGAGGCTGTCGGCGTTAACGACGCCGGGCCAGTTGGCGTGCTGGTTGCGATCTGTATTGCCTTTTTCGTCGCCTGCATGTTTGTCGACCCGATTGTGGTCATCCTGGTGCTGACGCCGATCTTTGCACCGGCAATTGAAGCCACCGGCCTGGACCCGGTGCTTGTAGGGGTGCTGATTACACTTCAGGTGGCTATTGGCTCCGCAACGCCACCCTTCGGTTGTGACATATTCACCGCCATCGCCATATTCAAGCGCCCATACTGGGAAGTGATTCGCGGTACGCCACCATTCGTCTTCATGCTGGTCGCAGCAGCGGGGCTGATTATCGCCTTCCCGCAAATCGCGCTGTTCCTGCGTGACGTCGCGTTCCGCTGAAGGCAGTAGAGACCAATTTCAGGGAGAAGAGCATGTTCAAAAGAATCCTGGTGGCTGTTGACGGATCCAAGTCGTCTTTCAAGGCCATGGACAAGGCCATTGCGCTTCAGAAGCTCACGGAAGCCGAGATCTATCTGCTCTGCGTTTACAAGCACCACAGCCTGTTTGAGGCATCATTGTCCATCGGGCGCCCCGACAACATGGATATTCCTGACAAGGTGCTGTCGGAGTACGCCAGGGATGTGGTCAACCACGCCAAGGAGCATGCAATAGAACTGGGTGCCGTAAAAGTTCGGGGGTTCGTCAAGGCCGGACGCCCTTCCAGCGTTATCGTAAAGTTTGCCAAGGATAAGGAGGCAGACCTGATTGTGGTTGGTTCCCGGGGCACACACAGTGACAAGGACGGCATGCTGCTTGGCAGCGTGTCCCACCGGGTAGCGTCCCGCGCCAAATGCCCGGTGCTGGTCGTATAAAGTTTTTGAGTCTCCACACACAGCTCCGTCATTAAAGCGTCATCTGTTTGCGTTAAAAAGGATCCGACATTTTTTTGGAGCTGTATCAATGTCGGATCAATCCTCCCTTCTTGTT
>JAKLLS010000190.1 GCA_022014155.1 Marinobacter sp.
AAGCGCTGGCTGATCACCGCTGGCGAAACCCGGGCCACCCCCCTGGAAACCGTGGTCATCCAGGACGGCGTTATACACCAGGAAGCGGGCTTTGTTGTCCGCGCCACCCAACTTGACCATGGGGTCCCGGTAATGGCCTACGCCTACGAGCCCCGTTATCGGCCCAAAGTACGTGGAGATCAGATGGATGTCCTGGAGAAGGCACCTGGTGAGAAAGTCGTGTACGCCACCGATTTCCGCGACAGCTCCGACAACATTCGCAAGCTGAGCGAGCTGGCGAGAGATGCCCACACACTCTTCTGCGAGGCTTCATTTCTGCTCGCCGACAAGGACCAGGCCGAACGCACCCAGCACCTGACCACGGAGGCCTGTGCCCGTATCGCCAACCTGGCCGACGTCAGGCAGTTGGTTGCCTTTCACTTTTCCCACCGCTATGAAAAACAGCGGGACCGGGTGTACAAGGAACTGCAGAAATATACTGACAGACTGGTGGTCCCCCGGAAAAGTACGCCGCCGCCCGGTTGATCGCTCCGTAGCCCGAAGGCTACTGGAGCAATACCACCAGGGCTTATAGAAGCAGGGAGCGGATATCCCCAAGAAGCTGACTCAGCAGCGTCGTGAACCGCGCCGCATCCGCCCCGTTCACCGCACGGTGATCGTAGGACAGCGACAGCGGCAACATCAGCCGTGGCTGGAAATCCTTGCCGTCCCAGACCGGCTTCATCGCCGCCTTGGACACACCAAGAATCGCCACCTCCGGCGTATTCACAATCGGCGTAAACGCCGTGCCACCGATACCACCCAGACTGGTAATGGTAAAACAGGCACCCTGCATCTCCGCCGGCTTCAACTGCTTGTCCCGGGCCTTCTGGGCCAGCTCCGCACTTTCCGCAGCCAGCTCCCAGAGCCCCTTCTTGTCCACATCCCGGATCACCGGCACCATCAGCCCGTGAGGTGTGTCCACGGCGATACCGATGTGAATGTATTGCTTGCGGACCACCTCCTTGCGCTCCATGTCCAGGGACACATTGAACTGCGGCAATTCCGCCAGCGCCGTGGCGCAGGCTTTCAGCAGGAACGGCAGCGGCGTCATCTTCACGCCCTTCTTCTCACCGGCCGCCTTCTGCGCCTTGCGGAAAGACTCCATGTCGGTGATGTCCGCGTCCTCGAACTGGGTGACATGAGGCACATTCAACCAGCTACGCTGCATGTTGTTGGCCGTAGCGAACATCACGCGCGACATGGATTCGCGTTCAATGTCACCAAACTGACTGAAGTCCGGCAGCTTCACACCGGGAATGCCGGCACCACCGCCGCCAGCCACTGTGCTGCCCTGCTGCGTCTGCTGCAGCTGACTCTTCACATAGGCCTGCACGTCATCTTTCAGGATACGTCCTTTGGGACCTGAACCCTTGACCCGGGTCAGGTCCGCGCCGAATTCACGGGCCAGCTTGCGTACCGCCGGACCAGCATGAACCTTGGCACCCGGAGTTGGCGGCTCGTAGGTCGCAGAAGCCGGTGCTGGCTTTGGCTCCTCAGGCTTGCTTGCAGGCTCGGACTTGCCTTCCTGCCTGGCATCACCCGAAGGTTCCGCAGCTTCAGAAGCCGGTTCTTCACCGCCCTCTTCCACAACAGTCATTTCAACCAGGTCCAGGCCTTCGGAGATCTTGTCACCTTCGGACACCAGGATCTTGCCGATCTTGCCGGCAAACGGAGACGGAATCTCCATAGTGGCCTTGTCGGATTCCACGGTGACCAGCGCGTCATCAACCTCAACCTCGTCGCCTTCGCTGACGTTGATTTCGATGACCGGCACATTGTCAAAGCCATCCAGCGGCGGAACCTTCACGGTTTCCTTGCGGGAACCGCCGGATTTCTTCGGCGCCGGCTTTGCCACTTCAGCCTTGTCTTCCGATTTGGCTTCGGCCTCTTTGTCCTTGCCGGCGCTGGCTTGTTCACCAGCGCCCTTGTCGTTATCCGAACCACTGGCGACGCCGCCAGCTTCCATCATGCCGACAACGTCGCCTTCCTTGACCTTGTCACCCACCTTGACGGTGATTTTGGTGATCTTGCCGGCGCCCGGCGATGGCAGCTCAACCGACGCCTTGTCGGACTCTACCGTCAGTATCGGATCTTCTTCCTCAACCGAATCCCCCTTGCTGACGAGGACTTCTATAACCTCGACCTCGTCTGCACCGCCGAGATCCGGAACCTTGATTTCCTGTTCACTCATGGCGGTCTCCTTAGCTCAGCACCGGGTTCGTTTTGTTGCGATCGATTCCGTACTTGCGCATGGCTTCGAGAACCACCTCTTCCTTGATTTCACCATCCCGTGCCAGAGCCGAGAGCGCGGTGACCGCCACGTAGAAGCGATCCACCTCAAAGTGGCTCCGCAGTTTCTCGCGGGTGTCACTGCGACCGAAACCGTCGGTGCCCAGGGTCAGGTAGGTTTTGGGAATGTACGCACGCACTTGCTCGGACAACAGCTTGATGTAATCCGTGGACGACACCACTGGCCCCTGCTGCTTCTCCAGGCACTGGGTGATGTACGCCTTCTTCGGCGTGTCATCCGGGTGCAGGCGATTCCAACGCTCGATGTGCAGACCGTCGCGGGCCAGTTCGTTGAAGCTGGTCACGCTCCAGACATCACTGGCAACGCCGAAATCGTCCTTCAGCAACTGGGCGGCAGCGCGAACCTCATTGAGGATAGCGCCAGACCCCATCAACTGGACCCGCGGGGTCTTTTTGCGGCCCTTGGTTTCGACGGACTCAAACAGGTACATGCCCTTGATGATGCCGTCTTCCACCTTCTTGCCTTCCGGCATGGCGGGCTGCTCGTAGTTCTCGTTTTCGATGGTCAGGTAATAGAAGACATTGTGGTTGTCTTCAAACATTTCCTTGATGCCATGCTGGATCACCACGGCCATCTCATAGCCATAGGCCGGATCGTAGGCCTTACAGCTGGGAATGGTCTGCGCCAGGATATGGCTGTGTCCGTCCTGATGCTGCAGTCCTTCACCGTTGAGCGTAGTGCGTCCGGCGGTACCACCGACCAGGAAACCACGGGCCTGGATATCGCCAGACGCCCAGGCCAGATCGCCCACACGCTGGAAGCCGAACATGGAATAGAAGATGTAGAACGGTACCAACGGGAAGTTGTTGGTGCTGTAGGAGGTGGCTGCCGCGATCCAGGCCGCCATGGAGCCATCCTCGTTGATCCCTTCTTCAAGGATCTGACCTTTCTTGTCTTCCTTGTAGTACATGATCTGGTCACGATCTTCCGGCACGTACTTCTGGCCTTCCGACGTATAGATCCCCAACTGGCGGAACATGCCTTCCATACCGAAGGTACGGGCTTCGTCCGGCACAATCGGCACTACCCGCTTACCAATGCGCTTGTCTTTGGTCAGGGCCGTCAGCAGTCGCACAAAGGCCATGGTGGTGGAGATTTCACGACCATTGGAACCTTCCAGCAAGGCCTTGAAGGTGTCCAGCGGCGGTGTCTGCAGCGGCTGACAGTCCTTGCGGCGCTTGGGATAGAATCCACCGAGCTCCTGCCTGCGCTTGTTCATGTAGACAATTTCCGGGCTGTCCGGCGCCGGTCGGTAATAAGGCACATCCTTGAGCTCTTCGTCCTTCAGCGGCACGGCAAAACGATCGCGGAAGGCCTTGAGCTGCTCGATATCCAGCTTTTTAAGAGAGTGCGCAGTGTTCTGGGCTTCGCCGGCGGAACCGAAACCATAGCCCTTGATGGTGTGGGCAAGAATCACCGTAGGCCGACCGCCATTGTTGTGAATGGCGTGATGATAGGCCGCATAAACCTTGTAGGGATCGTGGCCACCGCGGTTAAGCTTGTTGATGTCCTCGTCGGTGAGGTTTTCCACCAGCTTGGACAACTCAGGATACTTACCAAAGAAGTGCTTGCGGGTATAAGCCGGACCGTTGCTCTTGAAGTTCTGCAGGTCGCCGTCCACAGCTTCATCCATCACCCGCTGCATGAGGCCGTCCTTGTCCTGTTCGAACAGCGGATCCCACATGCGGCCCCAGACGACTTTCAGCACGTTCCAGCCAGCACCACGGAACACACCTTCCAGCTCCTGGATAATCTTGCCATTACCCCGCACCGGACCGTCCAGGCGCTGCAGGTTGCAGTTCACCACGAATATCAGGTTACTGAGGTTCTCTCGGCCGGCCATGGAAATGGATCCCAGGGTTTCCGGCTCGTCACACTCGCCGTCACCGATAAAGCACCACACCTTGCGGTCGCCCATATCGATCAGCTCGCGGCTGTGCAGGTACTTCATCACGTGGGCCTGGTAAATGGCCTGAATCGGCCCGAGACCCATGGACACCGTGGGGAACTGCCAGTAATCCGGCATCAGCCAGGGGTGGGGATAGGACGACAGACCGTTGCCATCGACTTCTTCCCGATACTTGTCCAACTGCGCTTCATCAAAGCGACCTTCCAGGTAGGAACGGGCATAAATACCAGGTGAGGAGTGGCCCTGGAAGTAAACCAGGTCCGATTCCCGCTTTTCATCACCGCCGTGGAAGAAGTAGTTAAAGCCGACATCATATAGAGTGGCCGCCGAGGAGAACGAGGACACGTGCCCGCCCAGCTCACCGGGGCGCTGGTTGGCCCGCAGCACCATGGCCATGGCGTTCCAGCGGATCAGCGAGCGAATACGACGCTCCATAAACAGGTCCCCCGGCATGCGGGCTTCCTGGGTCACGGGGATGGAGTTACGGAATGGCGTGGTGATCGAATACGGTAGTTCGGTACCGTCGCGGCTGGCTCGTTCGGAGAGCCTTTCCAGAATATACTTGGCGCGGTCCACGCCTTCCTGTTCGATAAGAGATTCCAGTGCATCTAGCCATTCACTGGTCTCGATGGGATCATCGTCCTGGTACATCAAACCCTCCCCTTGGCATTAAAAAGGCCACTCGGGCCACGATCAGCAGCCTGGCGCCTACGGTGTCATTCGCTGCGGTGAATTGCAGAACCTGTTGTTTTGGATAATTCAGCCTGACTAGTGTCATCAAGCATAGAACAGCTTGGCCATCTTTACTGCCTGGGCACCTTTGTATTCGCGGCTTTTGGCCAAAAGGTGTGAGCCTGGCCTGAAACTGCTCAGATCTCGCCCGCCATCATGTAGTTTTTTTACTACAAAATCAGAGAAACATTCAACTATGAGGGCTATTAAAGGAAAGCCAAAACCTTTTCTTGCGATTACTTACGCAATAATGACGTTTTTTCGAGCATCAAACAACCAAGCCTAGACCAATGTCGTAGTATTCCTACCGAAGGCAATCTATCCTTACCACGCTAAAAGAATTTCCAGATAGACATTGGTAACTTTTCGGATCATTTCAATGAAATTTAAAGATTTTCAGCGAAGTTAATTGATAATTCCCGCCGATACACCAGGTTTTTTTGATTAGACCTGAAAATAAATATCGATTTATGTATACTGCCTGCCCGTTTTTTAACCAGCGGAGCGGTGGCAACCCCATCCTCCCGACATTGGCACTCAACCAGAGGGCGATCTATGAACTCCATCGTCACGTTCCCGAACCGCATCCCGACTGCCG
>JAKLLS010000191.1 GCA_022014155.1 Marinobacter sp.
AATATCCCGCCAACCTGCACCTGCCGGAAAAACTGATCAGTGCCGCACGGATCTATCTCAAGGTCGCAACCAATTTTGTCGAAACGGTGAGAGCATAATGACTAACAAATACTATGAGTTCTTTTGCCCGGTTAAAGTGATCGCCGGAAAGGCAGCCCTGGAGCACATCCCTTACGAACTGACCGGCATGGCGGCCAAGCGCCCCATGATTGTGACCGACAAGGGCGTACGCGCCGCTGGCCTGCTAGACCCGGTGATTGCTGCGTGCGAGGAAAGCGGACTGGAAATCGTCAGCATTTACGATGATGTACCGCCGGATTCATCCACCGGTGTGGTCCGCGACATTGCCGGCATCTACCGCGCTGAAAAATGCGACTCCATCATTGCCGTCGGCGGCGGTTCTGCCATTGATACCGCCAAGGCAGTGAACATCCTGGTGTCCGAGGGTGGTGACGATATTGCCGCCTATTCCGGTGCCGGCGTACTCAAGCACCCACTCAAGCCGTTCTTCGTTGTGCCAACTACTGCGGGCACCGGCTCCGAAGTAACTGCTGTCGCAGTCATTGCCGACACTGAAAAACACGTGAAGCTGCCGTTCACATCATCATTCCTGTTGCCGAATGCCGCGATCATCGATCCCCGCATGACGCTGACATTGCCGCCCCACATTACGGCAGCAACCGCCATGGACGCACTGACCCACGCAACCGAAGCCTTCACCTGTATGGCGAAGAACCCACTCAGCGATGCCTACGCCACGGCCGCGATCAAGAAAATCAGCACCTCCCTGCTGTCGGTGATGGAAAACCCGAAAGACGCCGATGGCCGTCTGGAGCTGGCACAGGCTTCCACCATGGCGGGAATTGCCTTCTCCAATTCCATGGTCGGTCTGGTCCATGCACTGGGTCACGCGACGGGTGCCATCTGCCAGTTACCCCATGGCCTGTGCATGAGCCTGTACCTGCCCTACGTGCTGGAATACAACATTGAATCCATCCGTGAGCCGCTGGGCGAGTTGCTGCTGTACCTGGACGGCCCGGATGTGTACGCGGCCACGCCGGCGGCCCGTCGCGCTGAAGCCAGCATTTCCACCATCCGCCGCATGCGGGACGCACTGTACAAGCACTGTCAGTTGCCGCGTACGCTGAAGGAAACCGGCAAGGTGGTCGAGGAGCAGCTGGATCAGATCGCCGAACTGGCGTTGGATGACGGCGCTATCATGTTCAACCCGAAAGAAGTCACGCTGGAGGACGCCCGCGAGGTTCTGCGCCGCGCCTGGGCATAACCCGGAGCCTGACTGGATATCGGTGCGGGCTACCCCGGCGTAGCCGGGGGCCTGCACCGATAACGGCCCTGGCAGAGATTTTCAAAACATACACATCAAATCATTGAAAAGGCCTTACAAAAAAGTAACAATTGCCAAAATGCTGGCAAGGATGTGCCGGGTTAGTTTTTATTTCCGACATCAGAGCCATCCCTTATATGCCAAATCGAACATCCGGCCTCCCTGTGCTATCCCCTGTCGCCTCAGTCCTGCTACTCGTTTTCGCCTTTGTATTGTCAGGCCTGGCATCGGCGGACAACATCGCTCCGACGAATGCCAGAACCCTACATTTCAATGTGTCTCCCAATGGCTATCCGCCGTACCTGATTGTGGATGGACAAGAACCTTCGGGCATAATGTGGGATGTCGTCACTGTGATCGCGGAACGTCTTGGCTATAAGGTTATTCCGGAGCAGATCCCCCGCAAGCGCGTGGACACGATGTTATTGAAAGGCTATATCGATGCCACGTCACGGGCAATAGAATGGACAGATAACCCAGAGAAGTTCCTCTTTACCGATGCCATTGTCGAGGTCGAGGAGGTTGTTTTCATCCCCACCGACTCTGACCTGACATATCAGACGACGGAAGATCTGCTCTCCCGAACCGTGGTGACACACCTTGGCTACTTCTATCCTGCACTGGAGTCTCATTTCCAGTCAGGCGCGATTAAGCGCTTTGACGTCTCCCGCGACCAGGACATGTTCACCTTCTTACTCCACGGAAAGCGCTTTGATGCCGCTATCGCTGATCGGCTGGTCGGTCAGTGGATCCTCCGAAACGAGGGTTGGCGGAAATACTTCCGCATCTCCAAAGAGAGCCTCAGCAATTACGGCTTCCGCCTGATGCTTCGCAAGGACTGGGCAGAGTTTGCCAGGTTGTTCAATGCCGAACTCTCCAACATCCGTGCAAACGGCGAACTTGAAGCCATTCTCTCCCAATATCGCTGAGCGCCGGATTACTCCAGGCGCCGCAGCAGCAACATGGGCGATACGCTCAACACCGGCCTGAGCTGCCAGCGCCCGAACAGCGCCAGAACCACCGCGCTGAACAGCGGGATCGGCAGGACAATGCCCCAGTGCCACTGGAACTCGCCCTCAAACATGCGGAACTGCAATGCCCAGACAGCGGCCTCTGCCGCGGCCACACCCAGTAAACCCGCGAACAGCCCCAGCAATGCGAACTCCAACATGGTACTGCGCACCAGCAGGGTCTGACGGCCACCGAGTGTACGCAGCAGAGCCCCCTCCCGCTGACGGTCCCGAAGTGTGGCACTGACCACTGCCGCCATGACTACCAGGGCCGCAGCCAGAATCAGCGCCAGGATCGCTTCAATGGCCTGGGTCACCTGCCTGACGATGTCCTGTATGCGCTCGATGATGTGATCAATTTCCAGCACCGAGATGGTCGGATACTGGCGGGAAAACTCATTGAGGGCGTTCTTGTTGCCTGGGGGCAAGTAGAAACTGGTAATCCAGGTGGCCGGCATCTCCTCCAGGCCTCCCCCCGGCGGAAAAGCCATATAGAAATTGGGCTTCATGCTGTCCCATTGCACCGTACGAATGCTGGTAACCGGCTCAGTGACTTTCTCCGATCCAATGGTAAAGGTCAGTTCATCGCCGATTTTCAGGCCCAGTTTTTCCGCCAGCTCCGCCTCCACGGAAACGCCACGGGTCTGGCCCGGGCTGAACCACTCACCGTCCACGATCTCATTGTCCGCCGGCAGCGATTCCATCCAGGTCAGGTTCAGCTCCCGATTCAGGGCGCCTACCCTCTCGTCCTTGGTGACCGCTTCCTTGACCGGATCGCCATTCAGTTCGGTAAACCGGCCACGCACCATGGGATACAGCTGATCCAGCGGTTGGCCACGATCCTGCCAGAAGGCGTCAACGTCCTCGACCACATCCGGGGCAATATTGATCAGAAAGTGATTGGGTGTATTCTCCGGCAGCTGCGCCTGCCAGTCCGCCAGCAGCGAGGTTCGGACCAGTATAAGTGTCGCCGCCAGCATCAGCGTCATGGCGAACACAGCAATCTGAGACAGGCTGGCCCGGCGATGCCGATAGAGTCCCACCAGTGCCAGGCGCCAGGCATTGCCACCACCACTGATTTTGCGCAGCCCCAATACCATCAGCCACCCTAGCAATGCCAGGGTGGCCAGCAACAGAACCAACCCACCCAGCAATGCCAGAACCAGGGACACTTCGCCAGCATACATCCACACCAACCCGAAAATCGCCACCAGGGCAATCGCGAGATCCGGTAGCGCTTCCCTGCCAGATTCTCCGGGCTGGGAACGCAATACCCGCATGGCCGGTACGTTACGCAAGCGCCGGATGGGCGGATACGCAAAAGCAAACAGCGACACCAGCGCCGTCAACAGGGACGGCACCAGTGCGGCCGGATCAAGCTGGTAATCCACTGGCCGCTCCAGAACATCACCGAGAAGGCGGGAGAGCAACCAATACAGCGGCAAGGCAATCACCAGCCCCCCGACAGCGCCGGCCAGCCCCCAGAGGCTCAGACGTTGCAGATACAGCCTGCCAATACCCTGACTGTTCACCCCCAGGGTTTTCAGCAGTGCCACGGTATCCCGCTGTGACAGCGCATACTGACGGCTGGAGACGGCCACCGCGACAGCGGCCAGCATGACCGCCAGGCTGCCGCCCAGCAGCAGGAATCGCTCGGCACGCTCCAGGGAGCGGGAAAAGGTCTCACCATCCCGCACACCTTCCCATTCATGGCTGGGCTCCAGTTGCGGCTGCAACCAGCGATAGTAGCCTTCCAGTGCCGCTTCCTCGCCGGCGAAGAGGTAGACGTACTCCACCCGGCTGCCCTCCTGGATCACGCCGGTGTCCGGTACGTCGTCGGCGTGCATCATCACCCGGGGTGCCAGGGCCGACAGGCGGAAGCCGCCATCGGGTTCGCGCACCAGCAGACCCGAGATCTCCAACTCAAGATTACCGACTTCGAGGGTGTCGCCGACGTTGGTATCCAACAGCCGGAGCAGTCGCGGGTTGATCCAGACTTCACCGGGGCCCGGGCCTGAAGACACCAGTTCTCGGGGTTCATCCGGGCCCTGCTGATACTCAACCTGACCTCGCAGCGGATACTCATTGCTGACCGCTTTGATCGATACCAGCTGGAAATTGTCCGCCCCGAACACCATGGTGGAGAACTCGACCATCTGCCCGGTTTGTAATTGGCGACTCTGCGCTTCCCTCAGCCAGGCTCCGGGGATGGGGCGGCCATTCTCGGCTTCCAGTTGCCGGTCCGCTGCCAGAAAGGAGCTGGCAGAGGATACCAGTGTTCGTTGTAGCTGGCTGGCGAACAGCGCAATGGTGGCCACTGTGGCAACGGCAATCATCAGCGCCGCCAGCACAACGCGAACATCCCGTTCACGCCAGTCCCGGCGTATGGACATCAGTTTACGTGAGGCCACCATCAGATGACTGGCTCCTCGTCGGTGCGGGAATCCGGCTCGGTGAGAACCCCCGCCTCAATGCTGAACTGGCGGCCACAGCGTACGGCCAGGTGCTCGTCGTGGGTGACCATCACCAGCGTGGTGCCCTGCTCATGGTTCAGTGCCATCAACAGGTCCGACACCGCCTGCCCGGTACGGTTGTCCAGGTTGCCCGTGGGTTCGTCCGCAAACAGCACCACCGGATCCGATGCAAACGCCCGGGCAATCGCTACCCGCTGCTGTTCACCGCCGGACAACTGGCGCGGAGTGTGGATCAGGCGCTCGCCAAGGCCCACGCGCTCCAGCAATTCCCGTGCTTTTTTTTCCGGAGCCTCATGCCCACCGAGTTCCAGCGGAAGCATCACGTTCTCCAGCGCTGTCAGGGCCGGCAATAATTGGAAAGACTGGAATACGAAACCGACCCGTTGTGCACGCAACCTGGCACGCTCATCCTCGGACAGCTTGCTGATGACCGCTCCGTCCAGTTCAACGGTGCCCTCAGTGGGGGTATCCAGCCCGGCCAGCAACCCAAGAAGCGTCGTTTTGCCAGACCCGGACCGCCCGACAATCGCCACGGACTCACCTCGATTGATTTCCAGGCTGACCCCCTGCAAGATCGTCAACGTATCAGTCTCCAGACTGACACGATGGGTCAGGTCACTGACTTTCAGCATGGGTTCGTTCACAGTATCTCCAACGAGTTCAAGTCTTCAACGGGTTGTCTATGGATACGGTATTTTTACGTCTGAGATCAATAGTTTTCATCGTTTT
>JAKLLS010000192.1 GCA_022014155.1 Marinobacter sp.
CTCAGCATGGCCACCACGGTTGGCACCTGGTCAATCAATGGTGAAGTGGCCTACCGCCCAGACCGGCCGCTGTTCACAAACCTGGCAACGTTTGATGCCAAAGGCCGCAACATTGAAGAGCATGACACCGTCAACGCCTCGGTGCATGGCATCTGGTTGGGTGGCGCGTTACCGCTGGGTATCGACGCGCAACAGCTGCTTGTTCAGCTTGGCGCCGACTATATTGACGGCGACCTGGACAACCTTCAGGCCCACAACTCCGTCCACGGGGAAGTGGTAGCGCCGGATGATCTGGCATACGGCGTCGCGGCCGAATGGAGCGGAACATGGTATGCGGTTTATCCGGGAACCAATCTCACCCTGGGGCTGTTCCTGCAAAGGGATCTTCACGGCAACTCCCATTTCTGGGGCAATTTCGCCGAAGACCGAACGCTTGGCACGGTTTCCCTGACTGCCAACGTCGGCAATTCCCTGGAGACCACGTTGGGGTACAACTGGTTAAACCAGGACAACTCCAACTATGAGACCCAGGATAACGTCAACCTGTCTGTCAACTACAAGTTCTGAGCCTGCGCAAAGGGGGATCCAATCAATGTTGAATAGAAAAGTCCTGTTTACGGCGGTTGCTACGTTAAGCCTTTATACCGCCAACGTTTCTGCAGAAATCAGTTCTACGGAAGTAAAACGCCTGCAGAGTGAATTAACACCGGTTGGCGCGGAGCGTGCAGGGAATTCCGACGGCACCATTCCGGAATGGACCGGCGGTCTTACAGACGCGCCGGCCGGCTGGGAGCGGGGCGATGACCGCCCGGACCCGTACGCCGATGAACAACCTCTTTTCACAATCACTGCCGCTAATGTGGATCAGTACGCGGATCAGCTAACCGCCGGCTCCATTGCGTTGTTGGAACGTTATCCCGAGTTCAGCATGCCGGTCTATGAGACCCACCGCACCGCCGCCTGGCCGGAGCGGGTTTATGACAGCATTGCTGAGCAAGCCACCACCGCCAAGCTGGTGGATGATGGTAACGGCGTCTCTGGCGTTTGGGGAGCTATACCGTTCCCGATCCCTAAAAACGGAAACGAGGTCATCTGGAACCATAACCTGCGTTTCCTGGGCACCTACCTCAACGTTCCATCAGCAATCGCGACCATTGTTTACAACAACGACCAGAAGTTTGAATGGTGGTTCAACAACAAGGTCCACTACACCTATTACGACCCGAGCATCACCGGCGAAACCCGAGAGGACGGTACCTTATTCCGTTACGCCGCCACCGTGCACGCTCCGGCCCGGGATGCAGGGGAAGGGTACCTTGCGCTTGAATACATCGATGCCAAGGAAAATCCCCGCAAGGCCTGGACATACGACCCCGGGGAGCGTCGTGCTCGCCGCGCACCCAATCTGGCCTTTGATACGCCGGACCGGCCGATGAACGTGATTGACGATTACGACATGTTCTCCGGTTCGCCGGAGCGCTACGACTGGAAACTGGTGGGTAAGCGGGAAATGTACGTGCCGTACAACAACAATCACCTGAACTCAATCAAGCACTCCGTGGAGGATGTCTATAGCACGCCTGTGATCAACCCGGACCTGACACGTTACGAGCTACACCGTGTCTGGGTGGTTGAGGCCACCGTTAAGCCCGATGCCCGTCATATCTACGCCAAGCGTGTTTTCTACATCGACGAGGATACCTGGAGCATTCTGGCGACCGACAAGTATGACGGTAACGGCAACCTGTGGCGCGTGGGCTTCAACTTCCCGGTCACCGCACCTGAGGTGCCGGTCACAGCGGGTGGCTTCAACGTTCACTACGACCTGAAGGTCGGTGGCTACTACGCCATCAATGGTGTAACCGGTGAAGAGCGAGCACAGACCTTCGATGAGGAGCCGCCGCAGCCGGCGTATTACTCCGCATCTGCCTTGCGTCGTCGGGGCCGGTAAGAACCGATTGGGTTGAGACTCCATCACCGCTTTGAGATGGAGTCTCGCCTTATAGCTAGGGGACTTTATGAAAAGACTAATCAACGCCAATCGCCACAGCACAGTCTGCCGTTCCATGGGCAGGCTAATCGCCGCAGGGCTGGCCGCTGTGGTGAGTGTTGAAAGTGCAAGGGCGGAATACCGGGACCCCCTGGATACGCCTGCGCAAATAATGGCTTCTGCGCCTCAATCCCTGCTCCTGGACATCACGCAAGTGGAGGACCGGCTGGTAGCGGTAGGGGAGCGTGGGCATATTATCTTCTCGGATAGCCATGGAGATGACTGGCAGCAGTCCGAGGTTGCGGTGCGTACCCAGCTAAATGCTGTGTTTTTCGTGAATGATAAACAGGGCTGGGCCGTCGGTGAAGATGCGGCAATCGTGCATACCGACAATGGCGGGCAGAGCTGGCACAAACAGTTCGACGCCCGCAATGCTGAAATCCAGGGCCCACTGTTGGATGTGTACTTCAAGAACGCAAATGAAGGCTATGCCGTCGGTGTCTTCAATAAGCTCTATCGCACTGAGGACGGCGGTCAGACCTGGCAAGACTGGTCTGATCATGCCAATAACCTCGATGAATGGCATTTCTTCGCCGTTGCCGCCACCGATGCCGACACACTCTACATTACCTCCGAAGTCGGCCTTCTGTTCCGTTCCCTTGATGGGGGCGAAAGCTTCGAGCCGTTGCAGACCGATCACAATGGGTCCTTCCACGGAATCCTGGCCAAACGTGCTCCCGATGGCAGCGACTGGCTGATCCTGTCCGGGGTCGGCGGCAAGCTGTTTACCAGTAAGGACGGCGGGGAGACCTGGCGTGAGCTGGAGACCCGCACCGAGATGGGGCTGGCCGGCGGTACCTGGTTGGCCGATGGCTCGGCGCTTGTTGTTGGTACCGAAGGCGTGATGTTGCATGTCTCAGCGGACCTGGCTTCGGTGAAGAAATACCAGCGTGAGAATGGCCTGCCTTTAAGCAGTGTGGTTCAGCAGTCACCGGACAGTTACGTGATGGTTGGGCTGGGTGGCATCCAGGCCATGACACAGCTTCCAGGCCAGTAAGCGGAGGAATACGCGAATGAGCAATCTCAATCAGGGGCTGAAATTTTCAGCGCTGACCAGGGCGGTCTTTAATTTCCGCTTACCCATATTGCTTCTTAGCCTGGTGGCCACGGTTTACCTGGCGTGGCAGGCAAGTTTTGTGCAACCCGATACCCGGCTGGAGAGACTGATCCCGGGCAGCCATGAGTTTGTGACCAATGCCAGGGAGTTTCTCGGAACCGAGAGTGTTGGCGACAGCAGTATCATTCGAGTGGCGGTAGGGCGCGACCAGGGCACTGTCTTTGACTACGATTACCTGGTCAAACTGCAGCAGATCAGTGACGATCTGTCGCTGCTCGAAGGCGTGGACACCAGCAGCGTCAATTCCCTCTGGTCGCCGGGTATGCTCTGGTTTGCGATCACACCGCTGGGCTATGACAGTGGCCCGGTGATCGACAACGCCTCGTTCGATGACACAGCCGAGGCGATGGACATTATCCGCACCAACGTCTTCCGTGCGGGGCTGGTGGGAAGCTATGTGTCCAACGACTTCAAGGCCAGCATGATCGATTTTAAGGTGCTGCCGATCAATCCGGCAACGCAGCAGCCGCTGGACTTCAATGCGTTCTCGGATCGACTGGAACAGGTACGCCAGAAACACCAGGACGACAACATCAGCCTCCATGTGATCGGCGACGTGAAAAAAGTGGCCGATCTGGTGGATGGTTTCGGCCAGGTGGCGCTGTTCTTCCTGATTGCATTCCTGATTACAGCTGCGCTGCTGTTCAACTATTCGCGCTGCTACAAGTCCACCCTGATCCCGCTGGTCTGTTCAGTGGTAGCCGTGGTCTGGCAGTTGGGCATGATCAATCTGCTGGGGTATGGACTGGGGGTATTCTCAGTACTCGTGCCGTTCCTGGTGTTTGCCATCGCGGTCAGTCACGGCGTACAGGTGATCAATGCCATCGCCCATGAGACGGCCAAGGGAGAGGAGCGGTTCAACGCTGCCCGGGTGACCTTTCACCATCTGCACAAGGCGGGGCTGGTAGCGCTGATCAGTGACGGCATCGGTTTTGCGACCCTGTTCATGATCGATATTGGCGCCATCAAGGATCTGGCAATGGCGGCCAGTATTGGTGTGGCTCTGGTGATCTTTACCAACCTGGTACTGCTGCCGGTGTTGATGTCCTACGTTGGGGTTTCCCAGCGTTGCGTCGACCATGCCCAAGACAAACTGCAGAAAAAGTCAGCGCTCTGGGATGGTCTTGCACACTTTGCCGAGCCGAAATTGGCGCGTATCGCTGTTGTCGCTGCGCTGATTCTGGCCGGTGGGGGTATCTGGTTCAGCCAGGGTTTGAAGATTGGTGATCTGGACAAGGGCGCCCCCGAATTGCGTGCCGACTCCCGCTATAACCTGGACACCAACTACATCACCAGCCATTTCAGCACCAGTACGGATCTGATGACGGTGTTTGCCGGCATGCCCGAGGGGCAATGCGAAACCTACAAGGCTATCGAGCTGATTGATCGCCTGGGGTGGGAACTCGCTAATACCGAAGGGGTTAAATCGATGAACTCGCCGGCAACCCGCGCCAAGATGAATCGCTACCTGGGCAACGAAGGCAACCTGAAGATGATGGCGCTGCCGCGGGATGAGCGGGTGCTGAGCCGAGCCATTGCCGTGTCCGGGTTCTCGTTCACCGGTGGAAGTGCCAGTTGCGATCAGCAGAAGCTGAAGCTGGAACTGACCGATCACAGTCAGGAAACCCTGCAACGGGTTGTCGGAGTGGTTCGGGATTTCGCGGCCGCTCACAACGACTCCGACATCTGGTTCCGGCTGGGCGCCGGAAATGCCGCTTACGAGGCGGCCACAAACGAAGTCATCGAACGTGCCCAGTTTGAAATTCTGGCCTATGTCTACGGCATTGTTGCCTTGATGGTCTTGCTGACGTTCCGTTCCATCAAGGCGGTGATCTGTATTCTGGTGCCGCTGGCGTTGACGTCGCTGCTCTGTCAGGCACTGATGGCGGTGCTGGGGATCGGAATCAAGGTGGCCACGCTGCCAGTAATTGCGCTGGGCGTGGGAATCGGGGTTGATTACGGCATCTATATCTACAGTCGTCTCAACTCCTACCTGGCACTGGGGCATCCGTTCCGTCAGGCGTATCAGGAGGCTCTCAAGACAACCGGCAAAGCCGTGTCCTTCACCGGTCTGACGTTGGCAATTGGCGTAGCGACCTGGATTCTGTCGCCCATCAAGTTCCAGGCCGATATGGGCATCCTGCTCACGTTCATGTTCCTCTGGAACATGATTGGGGCTCTCACACTGTTGCCAGCGCTGGCGCATTTCCTGCTGCGAGACAAAGGTGGGGAAGTGATGTCGGGTCAAACTGAATGGTCCTCGAGGACGTCGGAGGCTGTGTAAAAGCAGGGCGGGTTCCCGCTCAGGAACCCGCAAACCAAATTGGAGTTGTGTCCGCTTTGCCGGGTCTTTGATCCGGCTTTTTTCTTCCCT
>JAKLLS010000193.1 GCA_022014155.1 Marinobacter sp.
TCACCTGCTTCAGTAAACCCTTCGAAACGTTGGCCACGGGCGACAAGAACAAGATTCAATTCATCTTCCAGGGCGCGCAGACGCATTGACAGGGTAGGCTGGGTGACATGACAAAGCTCTGCCGCCTTCCCGAAGTGGCGAGTTTTATCCAGAGCAATAAGAAACTTGAGCTGTTTGATATCCATGTGCACCTGACAATAGTTTTTGGGGGCCGCTACCAGCCGGCGTTTCCCGTTTGTTCTGATTCTTGCCTATCACCCATGAATGAGCAAATGCGGACAATAGATGGCCCTTATCACTCATTCACTTATTTCGATTAGATACTGAGATTAAAAAGTAATATAAAAGAATAACCTTTGGCGGAAAACTCAGGAGCCCGGATGAGCGATAACGAGCACATAAAAAGTTACGACGGCCCGGCTGCCGGCTGGGGGGCGCTGAAAAGCGTGACCAAAAGCTGGTTGGGGAGTGAAAATGCCGTCAAGAACATCCGGGCAATGCTAAAAACCAACCAGAATACCGGATTTGACTGCCCTGGCTGCGCCTGGGGGGAGTCTCCGGAGAGTGGGTTGGTGAAGTTCTGCGAGAATGGCGCCAAAGCCGTGAACTGGGAGGCTTCAGGCCGTTCCGTCGATCCCGCTTTCTTTGCCAGACACAGCGTATCGGATCTGGCCCGCCACACGGATTACTGGCTTGAGTATCAGGGGCGGCTGACGCATCCCATGCGTTATGATGCGAGCACCGATCATTACGTCGAAACGACATGGGACGAGGCGTTCACCCTGATCGCCCGCCACCTGCAAAGTCTGGATTCCCCCGATCAGGCGGAGTTCTATACCTCCGGCCGGGCAAGCAATGAGGCGGCTTTTCTCTACCAATTGTTTGTTCGTGCATTTGGCACCAATAACTTCCCTGACTGCTCAAACATGTGCCATGAGGCCAGTGGTGTGGGGATGACAGACAGTATTGGGACAGGTAAGGGCACCGTCGTCTTTGAGGATTTCGAGAAGGCGGATGCCATCTTCGTGATTGGCCAGAATCCCGGTACCAACCATCCCCGTATGTTGGAACCGCTTCGTGAGGCGGTTGAGCGTGGTGCACAGGTTATTTGCCTCAATCCGCTAAAGGAACGTGGTCTGGAGCGATTCCAGCATCCGCAACACCCGCTTGAAATGCTGAGTAACGGCTCGGAGCCCACCAGTACGGCCTATTTCCGGCCCGCGTTGGGGGGCGATATGGCTGTCATGCGGGGTATCGCCAAGTTCCTGCTTACCTGGGAGCGTGAAGCAAAAGACCAGGGTCAGCCGCCCGTGTTCGATCATGAGTTCATAAGCGAGCACACATCTGGGCTTGATGAGTACCTGTCGGTAGTCGATGCGACGAGCTGGGAACAAATCGTGGAGCAATCCGGATTGAGTCTCGATGACCTGGAGCTTGCCGCACAAATGTATCGGCGTGCCGAGCGGGTCATTATGTGCTGGGCGATGGGTATCACGCAGCATCGCCATTCCGTACCGACGGTGCAGGAAATTATCAACCTTCAGCTGTTACGGGGAAACATCGGCAAGCCAGGTGCGGGCCTGTCCCCCGTGCGGGGCCATAGTAATGTTCAGGGCGACCGCACCATGGGTATTGATGAGCAGCCTCCGGAGTGGCTACTTGACTCGCTGGAGCAGCGTTTCCGGTTCAACGTGCCACGACTGCATGGCCACAACACGGTGCTCGCGATCAAGGCTATGGAGGAGAAACGGGCAAAGGTATTCATAGCGCTGGGAGGGAACTTTGCACAGGCGACACCCGACAGCCCACGCACCCACGATGCGCTGCGAAACTGCGACCTGACCGTTAACATTTCCACCAAACTGAATCGATCTCACCTGGTCACAGGCCGGGATTCACTGATACTGCCGTGTTTGGGACGCACCGAGATCGACATGCAGACGGAGGGTCCTCAAGGCGTCACCGTCGAGGACACCTTCAGCATGGTTCACATCTCCTACGGCCAGCTCAAACCGCGTTCTCCACACCTCCGGTCGGAACCGGCCATCATCGCGGGCATGGCCAGTGCGACCCTTGGAAACCACCCCATCGACTGGGCACATACGATTGCGGATTACAGCCGTATACGGGATCTGATTGCGGACACGATTCCAGGTTTCGAGCACTTCAACGATAAGTTGAAGCACCCGGGTGGTTTCCATCTGGCGAACCCCGCAGCGAAGCGGCTATGGAAAACCGGTAGCGGGAAAGCCCGGTTTACCCCCAGCGTTCTGCCCGGGGAACTGGTCAATGAAGGTGTGCTGAAACGGGGAGAAACCCCCGACCTGATTCTCCAGACGATGCGTTCACATGATCAGTACAACACAACCTTGTATGGCCTGGACGATCGCTATCGAGGGGTATTTGGCCTGCGTGACGTCATTTTTGTGAATGAGGATGATATACGTCGGCTTGGGTTTGAGCCCGGTGACAAGGTGGATCTGGTGTCGCTCTGGGACGATGGGCGGAAGCGCCGCGTGTCTGATTTCCTGCTGGTTGCCTATGACACACCACCCGGGCAGGCCGCTGCCTATTACCCGGAAACCAACCCGCTGGTGCCACTGGATAGCTATGGTGATCGCACTTTTACCCCCACTTCCAAATTCATCGCGATCAAGCTCGAGAGGGCTGCGCCGAGCAATCTGATTCCGACGTCAGCCGTTTGCTGACCGGTTCTCCGTCAGCCTGGGGCAGGGCTGTATACTCTTGGCGCGCTACGATGCGGAACATGGATCAGATTCAGACCGTATCGACGGGCCCATTGAACGGTCAGGGCCGTGGGTGCGGATAAGCTTACGAGCGTTCCGATTTGCGCCCGCACGGCTTTATGAATGAGCTCCAGGCTACAGCGACTGGTCACCACCACAAAACCGTCACGGGGATTCTGGCCCGCCTGGATCATCGCCCCGATGAGTTTGTCCAGGGCGTTGTGGCGGCCAATGTCTTCGCGACAGAGTTTGACGTGACCTTCCGTATCGATATAAAGCGCAGCGTGCAGTGCGCCGCTGCTCAGGGCCACCTCCTGTGCAACCGAGATTCGATTGCGAAGGCCCCCGAAAAGATCGGCGTGCGGGATAGGGGCAGGAGTCAGTCCTGTTAATTGCGGCAGAGCCTGGTCAATGGCTTCCATGCCACAGATTCCGCAGCCGCTGGTTCCTGCCAGTTGCCTGCGTGAACGCTTCAGTGCCCAGAAAGCGCGGCTGGACATCTCTACCTCGGCGTGGTGTGAATCACCGGACTTCGTCACCTGAATATCATAAATCTCATCCAGAGAATGAACGATATCGCTGGTGATACTGAACCCCCGTATAAAATCCTCAAAGTTTCCTGGCGACACCATCATCACCGCATGACTGATGCCGTTGTAGTTGATAGCCAGAGCTGTCTCGCTGGCAAGCGCTGATGCACCGTTCATTTCGGTGTTACCTAGCTCCATGTATTCAAACTCTTCGGGAGCAGTTGGCTCAGTGTTGCTGTCGGCGATGGCAGTCGTCACTTAATCAATTTCCCTTAATTCACACTTTGAAAAAAAACATCTCATCCATGATATTGAAATGCCGGGAGCCCATCCAATCATCTGTATCTACTGATTGATAAGCGAACTTGATCAAGGTTCAAGACATCTCAATAGACGCATCAGTTCTCCGTTCCTATACTTCTCAGTTCTACCGCACGGAAGCACCTCAATGACCCCGGCTCCCTGGACCGTTTGTGTTCGTTGCCCCGTGTTTTCGTCCGGTCGTGCCTTCATGGAGCCTGGATGTGGCTCTGTCACCCTGTAGTCATCTAATTGAGGGAATAGGATGGATCTGGTTTACAAGAATGAAAAACCATTACTGATCATTGCGGCGGTGTTTTCCGCCATATTCTGGCTGGCCTTGATTGTGGGCACCCTGGGCATCGCCTTGTTGTATCTACTCTTCGGCTATCTGTTTTTTCTGTTTGCCCATTCGGCGTTTATTTCCCACCTGAAAGGGTCTGGTGTCCGGATCAGCCCGGATCAGTATCCGGACTTGCATGAGCGGCTGGTTCGGAGCTGTGAAAAGGTCGGGGTCAAGGAGATCCCGGAGGCCTACCTGCTGCGCACGGACTTCTTTAACGCCCTGGCCACAAAATTTCTTGGCAGGCATTTCGTTGTGTTGTTCACGGATGTTATCGATGCCTTGGAAGATCAACCAGATGCGATCGATTTCTATATTGGACATGAACTAGGACATATCCACCGCAAGCACTTGTCATGGCGTACTTTTGTAATGCCAGGCTCGCTGCTGCCTATTGTAGGCCCAGCTTTGCGTCGTGCCGAGGAATACACCTGTGACCGCTATGGAGTTGCCTGTTGTCGGTCCGAAAGTGACATCAAGGCTGCGATTGCCGCGATCGCGGCGGGTGATACGCGCTGGAAAACGATTAACGTCGATGCCTATATCAATCAGGTGGCCACCACCAATGGGTTCTGGATGTCATTCAACGAACTGACTGGCGATTACCCCTGGCTGACCAAGCGAATGGCGACTGCGGTTGCTGTTTCGCAAGGGCGGAAGATAAACCATCCACGACGCCATGGGTTTGCCTGGTTCCTGTCGATGTTTGTACCTCGGGTGGGCGGCGGAGCCGGTGGTGCGGCCTCCCTGATCGTGACGATTGCCATTATTGGTGTCCTCGCTGCCGTTGCTATTCCGGCCTATCAGGAGTATCAGGATCGGGCACGCTACTCGTCGGCCTATTCTGCGGCTCAGTCTGTCCAGGAGCAGGTCACCGCCTACGGTTATGAGAACCAGGAATGGCCAACCACCATGAACGAGTTGGGGTATGCGCAGCCAACCCTGTCGGATCCTGAAGTGGGTTATGAGATAGATATCTACGAAAACGGCCTGATCGGTGTCGAGGTGGGAACTGATGCCAGTGGAGAGTCGCAGTACATAATACTGGAACCCGAAGTTGTCGAAGGCGAGATCAGTTGGGTTTGCTTTGGGCAGAATGTGAAAGCCAAGCTGCTCCCGTCGGCGTGTAGCTGATAAAAACGGCGGGGCGAGTGTCCCGTCTGGCTGATTCGTTAACCTGCTGAGCCAGACGGGCCACTAGACAACACGGGTGATAGTCACGACAATATAGTGTATATGCAGCATTGGCCGTTTTAAATGACGCAAACCAAGGGGCAAGGGGTAGGTATGAGCTTAACAGGCGAACAGGCAATTGATACACCTGATCCAATGGCCATTGCACAGCAGTGTGCGGCCCTGCACTCCAGGGTATTTTCGCGTCTGGTTACCCGCCATTACAACGCCTACCTTCGTCCGACCGGATTAATGGTCACCCAGTTTACGATCATGAATGCGATTACGCTTTTCACTCCAGACTCGATACACCATCTGGCTGAGACTCTGGGCATGGAACGCACGTCTCTACAGCGGACGGTGGATAAAATGATTGATAAAGGCTTATTGCAGACCCGATCAAGCGGACACAATCGCTCTCTGGA
>JAKLLS010000052.1 GCA_022014155.1 Marinobacter sp.
GCGGTGTCAAATATTTTCCGGGAATTTTCCAAAAAAAGTGGCAAGCCATTAAAAAAAGGGTGTTTTTTGATCAGCAGTTACCGAATCCGCTTGTGGTTCTTCGTACCATCGACAACCTTGAGAGCCGGGTCTTTCTGGCCCGCGTCCCTGGCTTTTCTCCGCAACGACAACTCGCTGACCCGCGCCTTGCGGTCGCCGGGTAGCGCCCGCTCTGCCAACGTGCGATTAAGATGATCCAGGCGTTGCCTGAACTCTTCGACTTTCTCCCCTGCGGCACGAACAGCCGCAGGTACCAGTTCATTGGAAACTCGGCTCACACCGCGTAGCAGCGAATCCTTCAATGACATATCCCTTTACCCCATGCATTTAACTCACCTAAGTGTAGTAATGCCACCGGGGTTCTACAATTGTGAAACTGCTCACATTTTAAGTCGTTTTGGTCAATCCGGAGCCATCAGAAGATCCACCAGCCCCCGGATGACTCCGCACGCTCTTTTCGCCGCCGCTCGTCTTCCAGTGCGGCATACTCCCGCTCAAGCTCGCGGATTTTGCGATCGCTTTCCAGCGGCACCGTGGGACCACCCCCAAACGGCCAGAACCAGGACGGCGCATTATACTTTCCCGCTTCCCTCAGACGCTCGATTTCAAGCTCACGCTCCTCTTCCAGCAGCACCATCCGACGTTCGTAATTAACGTCCTCGGTGGTCTCCACAATGGACGTTGCAGCGTGGTTCGGGGCCAACAAATCACTGTTAAGGAAACGGGTGGACACCAGCTCCGTCGCCTGCATGGCATACTCTCGGGGAACCAGCTGCAAATCGCCCTGTGCTAACGGATGCTCCGGATCCAGGTCCGGGTGCGGTTGCTCTGGTTCAGACAGTTCGTTGTAACGAAGGTAGTAAATGCGCCCGGACTCCACGTCCAGGGTGGCGTCGGCAATCAGGCTGAGGCTGAAGGAATTCAGCCCCTCCAGCCCCAGCAAGGGCCGCCGCATCGCAATATGACGCTCGCCGGGACTGACTTCCAGCCAGGTAAAGCTGTCATTGCGGATATTGAAGTAGTGGGTGTCATCGATATAGACGCTGGGGGCCTCGATTTCATCCGCCGCCCACTGGGAATGGGTACGATAGAAATAGATCAGCGCGTTTTTCTGATTCCACTGGTCATTTCCGATATGGACAAAATCGTGCCCGGCCACCGGGTGCAGAAAAGATCCAACGCTTTTGCCAATGGACTGATAAACGGTACAGCCGGAAATCAATACCAGCATCGACAAAAGCATCATAGGCGATCGGGTTTTCATTGTTATTCACTCTTCGTCCTTTGCGAGTGCCCCGATCATAGCAACAGCAAAACGGCAGAACTGAGAGCTACCGCAAGGTCTGGCTCCGCAGCTCATCAACCTGCTCAGACAGGCGCACCAGCCTGGAAGTCAGCTGAGCGCGGGAGGAATCAATGGCATTGACCGTTCGCTTCAGGGAACCCAGCTCGGAACGGATAGCAGTCACATCACGGCCATTGGCGCTGGCTTCCACCTGCTTTTCCAGAGCTCCAATACGCCCTTCCAGTCCGTCAATACCCAACTTCTGCTCACGCTCGAAGCGCTGAATACGACGATCCACCAGCTGATCCACACCCTCCAGAGCAGAATTCAACTCCGTCAGCCGTTTATCGGCCTGCTCTGTAGACTCTTTCAGGCTGACAATCTGCTGCCCAAGCTCCTTGCGCAGGGCGACAAGCTCACTGGAAAGTGACAACTCCAGACTACCCACGGACGCCGCCAACTGCTCACGGGCAGCTACCTCTTCTTCCACGTCACCAGCCACAGCGTCCAGACGCTCATCGTGCTCATCCAGGCGCTTCTTATTGCGCTCATTGGCAATGGCCCAGAGTTTGCGGATTTCGCCGTCGGCCGTATCCAGACGTTCTTCCTGATCCGCCAGGGTCTGCTCGATGGACTGGCCCTTCTCCTCAAGGTTCTCACCGGTTTCGGACAGATCCCCCTCAAACCGCGCCAACGCCAACTTGCTCTGCCGGACCCAATAGTCCGCCTCCTCCAGTTGGCTTTCCAGGGCTTCAATCTGCTTTGCCTGACTGAACCAGCCACCTCCGGCAACCACCGCCAACACGACCAGCGCGAGCCACAGCCCGCCCCGACTGCCACCGCCATTCCCGCCCCCGTTCGACTTCCGAGCCTTGGGGACCCGCGCGCGCGCCTTTCCGCCACCTGGCCCGTTGCTGCTGGACGCTTTCGGATTACTGGCTGGTTCTGAGTTCCCCGATGCACTGCCAAAGGGGGACTCAGCTCTCAGTTCATCGTCATCTGGACGGATTGGTTCCATTACAACTCCCGGAAAATGGACGGTTCGAATAATCAGGCCTGATAATACCCGCACTGACGGATTCATTAAAATGAATGCCCATAAACAAAGTCAGCGTCACGCAGTAGGTTAACGAATTAGCCAGACGGGACACCAAGTTTGCATGGTAATTGGTCAAAACATACAATGGCCGGCTTTCCAACATACACAGGACTGTTGCATATGCAGCCGCTTGTAGGTCTCATCATGGGCTCCAAATCGGACTGGCCCACCATGGAACACGCTGCCAACATGCTCGACAAGCTCGGCGTGGCCTATGAAACCCGGGTGGTCTCGGCCCACCGCACACCGGATCTGCTGTTCGACTACGCCAAAACAGCGTCCGAGCGCGGCCTGAAGGTCATCATCGCCGGCGCCGGCGGCGCGGCTCACCTGCCCGGCATGGTTGCCTCCCAGACATCGCTGCCGGTACTGGGGGTTCCTGTTCAGTCCAAAGCTCTTAACGGTCTGGATTCCCTGTTGTCGATCGTGCAGATGCCGGGCGGCATTGCCGTTGGTACACTGGCAATTGGCAAGGCCGGTGCCACCAATGCGGGCCTGCTGGCGGCACAGATTGTTGGAACATTCAATGATGACGTGCGTAAAGCCGTCGATGAGTTCCGCAAGAATCAGACACAGACGGTCCTGGATAATCCGGATCCCCGGGAGCAGTGAATCGAAGTATTGTGTTGGATTACGCAAAGCCGTAATCCAACAACCCCGACCAACGGACTCAAAAGTTCATTGAGCGGGGTGGGGAGGTCTTTATAAAAAACACCGCCTGTCTGAGCAAAGCGAGTTAAAGCGGAGTTTTTTATAAAGACCTCCCCACCCCGCTCCACCACCGAGACAAATTGCCAACCATGGCAGGAGAACACAGATGAGAATTGGTGTACTAGGCGCCGGCCAACTGGGACGCATGCTGGCCCTGGCCGGTTACCCGCTGGCCAAGACGTTTGTATTCTATGACATGTCCGGCAGCCCCAGCGCCGGGCTGGGTGAAGTCATCATCGACCGCGAAGGCGAGTACCTGGATGATTTCCTCTCCCGTGTCGACCGGGTCACCTACGAGTTCGAACACCTGCCTGTTGAAGTGGCCGAAAAAATTGCCGCCCACAAAACCGTGCACCCCTGTCCCCGCGCACTCCAGGTTTGCCAGAATCGTGAAGCCGAGAAAACACTCTTCGGCCAACTGGGTATCCCCACTCCGGAATGGAAAATCGCAGACAGCGCCGAATCCCTGCAAGCCGCTGCCGAGGAGCTCGGATGCCCCGTCGTCGCCAAATCCAATACCGAAGGGTATGACGGCAAGGGTCAGGCTGTACTCAAAAGCCCGGAAGAAGCCGCAGCTGCCTGGGAGACCATCGGTCACCCCCGCCTGATCGTGGAAAAATTCGTCGATTTTCGCCGGGAAGTCTCTATCATCGCTGTGCGTGGTGAAAGCGGAGAGCTTGCCTTTTACCCCATTGCCGAGAACACCCATCACGAAGGCATCCTGCGCTACTCCATCGCCCCGGCACCGGGCCTGGAGAAGCACATTCAGGACGATGCCGAACGCTACATCAAGGCGCTGCTGAACGAACTGAACTACGTCGGCGTACTGACCCTGGAACTGTTTGAAACTGCCAACGGTCTGGTTGCCAACGAAATGGCCCCGAGAGTGCATAATTCCGGTCACTGGACCATTGAAGGCGCCATGACCAGCCAGTTCGAAAACCATATCAGAGCGGTCAGCGGGCATCCGCTGGGCAACGTTGCGCCCCGGGGTGTGAGCTGCATGATCAATATCGTCGGTGAGCATGGAGACATTGAACGTATCCTGGAACTGCCTTACGCTCATGTTCACCTCTATAATAAAGGTGAACGCCCGGGCCGGAAGCTTGGACACGTCAACATTCTGGCGGACAGTTACGAAGAACTGGTATGGCGGGTCAAGAACTGCGCACAGTTCCTGCCCGGCAGCCCCGAGTTTAAAAGTTCTTTAACACCAAAGGGTTGATATAACTCAAAGCAGCCCTATATTCACATAAGCGTCATTCACATAAACAGAGAGAATCAGGGAGAACGACCTCATGGCATTTGAACTTCCCGCACTACCGTACGAAAAGAACGCACTGGAACCACACATCTCTCAGGAAACACTCGAATACCATTATGGCAAGCACCACAACACCTACGTAACCAAGCTGAACGGCCTGGTTGAAGGTACGGACAACGCCAACAAGTCGCTTGAAGACATCATCAAGAGTGCCAGCGGACCGCTGTTCAACAACGCCGCTCAGGTGTGGAACCACACTTTCTACTGGCACTGCCTGAGCCCGAATGGCGGTGGCGAACCGACAGGTCCCGCTGCTGATGCCATCAATAAAGCGTTTGGCTCTTTCGAAGAGTTCAAGAAAGAGTTTAATGACAAGGCGGCCAACAACTTCGGTTCTGGCTGGACCTGGCTGGTGAAGAAAGCCGACGGCAGCGTTGCCATCGTCAACACCAGCAATGCGGAAACGCCGCTGACCGGTGCCGACAAGCCGGTTCTGACTGTTGACGTCTGGGAGCACGCGTACTACATCGATTACCGCAACTCCCGTCCGAACTACCTGGAAGCATTCTGGAAGCTGGTAAACTGGGACTTCGTTAACGAAAACCTCGCGTAATACAGCTCCGAAATCATGCAGGCACTGCACTGCACAGAAAAACGCCCGCTCATCAGCGGGCGTTTTTCGTTTACGCTCTACAAAAACCTTACAAATTGATACACCGGCACTCTGAAAACTTTGAAAAAATCGCCGATACTGGAGGCAGCTGCACAATTATGGACCATACTGAACAACAACAAACCGCAGTCATTCCGGCCCCGGCAGGAAACTGGAGTTGATCCTGACATAACGGATAATAATGAGCTTCCATGCAAAAAACCTTTGAGGTAGAACATCACCTGAGTTACCGCGTACTGCGATGGGTACTGGGTGTCGCATTGGTCAGCGGCATCATTATCAGCGCCATTCAGGTCGCCCTGGATGTCAACCGCGTGTCCCGCTCCCTCGACGATCACGCGGTTCAGACCATCGCTCTGGTTCACGATGCAGCCACCCAGGCCGTTTTCAGTATCGACTCAGAGCTGGCCCAGCAAGTCGTGGATGGCCTCTTCGAGCAGGAAGCCGTTCATTACGCCAGCATTACACACCCCGACGGCGAGCCGCTGGGGTCCGGCAACCGACCACTGCAACAGAATCTGTTCCGGCCGATGACCGATCTCATATTTAACCCGGAACGGGAATACAGGCAAAGGCTGTCACGCCCCAGTAATCCGGATACCCTTTACGGTTACCTGGAAGTTCAATACGACACCGCCCATGCGGCTCGGACATGGCTTGAACGCGCCGTCGTCACATTTATCTCCGGTATCGCCACTGCGGTTATTCTGGGCATGGCCCTGTTTGTGGTTTTTCACCTTTTACTGACACGACCACTGCTACGAATCGTCCACTCTGTAAAACAGGTCAACCCCGAACACCCGGATGACCGCCTGGTGGAACTCCCCCAGGGCCATCAAACCGATGAGCTTGGCCTTTGGGTCAACGCGACCAATAACCTGCTGGTTTCCATTGGTGAAACCCAGAAGCGACATCGTGAAGCGGAAGATCGCGTTAACCGGTTATCTCACTACGACCAGCTGACTGGCCTGCCCAGCCGTGAAACATTTATGGATTTGCTAAAGGCAGACATCGAAGAATCAGAGACCAGGAAAAACTCACTGTCCCTGATGGTCTGCGGCATTGATGACTTCAAGTCCATCAACGAACAATGCGGATTCAGCACCGGTGATCTTATCCTGCAGACCATCGCGGATCGCTTGATGCAACAGCTCGGCAGCCATAGGTTTACCATCGCACGTCTGGGGAGTGACCAGTTTGTGGTCGTCGAAAAAGGCCTGCGGGACGGATACCAGGCTGCGGATACTGCCGAACATGTTCTGGACTGCATCAATCAACCGATGAACTTTGATGATCAGACCGTCACCATGACCGCGACCCTGGGCATTGCCATGTTCCCCGACGATGCCGCCATGGCCGATCGCCTGCTGCAATGCGCCGAACAGACCATGGCACTGGCAAAACAGAGTGGCAATAGTCGGTTCCAGTTCTACGTCGCCAGTATTGACCGGGAGATCCGTGAACGAAAACAGCTGGAGAAAGATCTTTCAAAGGCGCAGGCAAACCACGAATTTCATCTGGTGTACCAACCACAGATTAACCTTGAAAATCGGCGGGTCATTGGTGCGGAAGCTCTGATTCGCTGGGAGCATCCGGTCAGGGGGTTGGTACCACCGGATCATTTTATTCCGGTTGCCGAGGTTAACGGCAGCATTGTCGAGATCGGTCAGTGGGTTCTGGACCAGGCGTGCTGGCAAGCCGCTCAATGGGCAACCAGAGGAATGCCACTGCGCATTGCCATCAACCTGTCGGCCGTGCAATTACGCCGGGACACCATTGTTGACGATATCCTCGACACCCTGAAACGACACAGCGTTCCTGCAAGCCGCCTGGAACTTGAAGTCACAGAAACCAGCTTCATGACCAACCTCGAAGACGCGGTTGAGAAACTTCACCGACTCCACCAGGCAGGCATCAGCATCGCGGTGGACGACTTTGGTACGGGCTATTCCTCACTGACCTACCTCAAGCGTATGCCGGTGCAGCATCTGAAAATCGACAAACAGTTCATCCGGGATCTGCTGGTGAACGAGGACGACACCCGCATCGCCAACACCATCATTGACCTGGGCCGGAGCCTGAACCTGTCAGTCGTGGCAGAAGGGGTCGAAACCGCCGAACAGGAATACTATCTGACCCAACGTGGCTGTAAGCTGGCACAGGGTTATTTCTTCAGTAAACCGCTGCTACCTGATGATTTTGAGACCTTCGTGGCTGGCTTTCACCAGAAAATAGTTGAAAATAACGTCTGACCACCAGACCCTGAGGTCCAAACTGTCCCCACCCGTTTCAAGGAGTTGCCATGGGAACCACCATTATTGGATTAATCGTTATTGCGATTGCTGTATTCTATCTGGTGTACATCTATAACCAGCTGGTATCCCTTCGCAACCAGTTCAAAAACGGATTCGCCCAGATTGATGTCCAGCTTCAGCGTCGGCATGACCTGATCCCCAACCTGGTGGAGTCCACCAAAGCCTACATGGCACACGAGAGCAATACACTCACGGCGGTGATGGAAGCCCGAAACAATGCGGTCAGCGCCCAGAAAGATGCTGCCAGCGACCCCGGCGAAAGCACCAGAATGCAGCGTTTGGGGTCGGCGGAGAACCTGCTGACCAAAGCGCTGGCCAACTTTTATGCGGTCTCCGAGAACTACCCCGAGCTAAAAGCCAACGAAACCGTCCAGCAATTGATGGAAGAGCTGTCCAGTACGGAAAACCGGGTGGCGTTTGCCCGCCAGGCCTACAATGACGGTGTGATGGGTTACAACATCTTCCGGGAACAGTTCCCCAATAATGTGATTGCCGGACTGTTCGCCTTCAAGCCAACCGCCCAGCTTGAACTCGAGTCACCCGAAGCCCGCCTGGCACCCAAAGTGGCCTTCTGAGGCCGCTGCCCATGGCTCACCCCGGTTTTTTCCAGCGCCAGGCCAGTGCCCGGCGCAATACGACCCTGCTTGTTGTCCTGTTCCTCATCGCTGTGGTCCTGATTACCCTGGCGGTCTGCCTTGTGGGTTACTTTGTCACCCGCAGCGAGTCGTCCGGACTGGCTTTCCAGCATTGGCTACTCAGCCGCCATGGCGCCATGACGGCCGGCACCGTGGTCATCCTGATCATCCTGGGTTCACTGGTACGATGGGTCGACCTGGCCGGCGGTGGCGAACGCGTAGCTAAAATGGTCGGCGCTCGCGAAATCGATCCGGATACCCGGGATGCCGGTGAGCGCAAATTGCGGAACATCGTCGAGGAGATGGCCATTGCCAGCGGGGTTAACGTACCCCGGTTATACGTCATGGATCATGAGACTGGCATTAATGCCTTCGTCGCCGGCTACACACCGGGCGAGGCGGTAATGGTGGTGACCCACGGAGCGCTGACCCAGCTTACACGGGATGAACTCCAGGGTGTGGTGGGACATGAATTCAGCCACATCCTCAACGGCGACATGCGGCTGAATGTGCGGCTGATAGCCATACTGGCCGGCATCCTGATGTTGGGTCAGATCGGTGGTTTTCTGGTCCGCGCTTCGTTCCACCGCTCGACCTACTCCTCACGATCACGGGATGGTCGCGGCCAGGCGGCGATTGGTCTGATCGGTCTTGCTCTGCTGGTGATCGGTTATATTGGGGTATTCTTCGGGCGGTTGATCCAGGCCGCGGTTTCCCGTCAGCGGGAAACCCTCGCGGACGCCTCTGCGGTCCAGTTTACCCGTAATCCGGAAGGCATTGCCGGCGCCCTGTTCAAGATCGGTCTGAAAGGTGGCTATCTGGACACCACCAGTCATGCCAGCGATATGAACCACATGTGTTTCGGTGAGAGCGCACGCATGAAACTGTCGTCCCTGCTGGCATCGCATCCTCCGGTGGAAGACCGCATTCAGGCTATCCAGCCTGGCATGCTGGCTCGCCTGCGCAGCCGGTTCCGCGACACAGAAGCATCAACAGATCTGTCCCACGGCCAGAAAACGCCCCGCTCAGCCAACACCTCCGGCTTTGCTGGCAAGCAACTGAGCTCCGGGAAACCGTCAGCCGGATTCTCCGGCAGCGTGGGCACCGTGACCAGCAGCGGCGAAGACTATGCCATCGCCCTGTTGGCGCAGATTCCCCAAACCTTCCGCAATCTGCTCTACACTCGCGCCGGAGCCGTGCAGCTTTGCTACGCCCTGCTGATTCACGCCCTGCCCCGCAGCGAGCAGGACGACGTACTGGCGCAGATTACCCGGCACCCGCTTCTCAGTCCCCAACGGGACATCCTGGACAAACTCCTTCCCACCCTCGAAAGTCTGGGAGCGGCCATCCGCTTCCCTGCGCTGGAACTGGCCATGCCGGCATTACGTAAACTCGATCCGGAAGAACGGGACGGGCTTCATGCCGCCGTGCGGCAGCTGATTGGCGCCGATCGGAAAGTCACTCTGTTTGAACTGGCCATGAGCAGCTTCCTCAAGCGCCATCTGATGCCTGAATCTGCACAGGTGGTACCGGTACGGTACCGCAGCTATAAAGCCGTGCTGCCGGCCCTGAAATGCCTTATAAGCCTGCAAGCCAGGGCTGGCGCCAGGATCGGGGACGAAGCGGAAAACCTGTACCAGGAAGCCATGGCCGGCTTTGGCAGCCAAAACGAGACGGGAGCCCTGCAAGCAAGGGTATCGCTGAAAGAACTTCAGCAGGCGCTGACAACGCTGAACCAGCTCTCTCCCCTGCTGAAGCCGGCTATCATTGATGCCGCTGGCCACTGTGTGACCCACGATGGCCGGGTGGATGTCACCGAATATGAAATGATGAGGCTGGTGGCGGATCAACTGGACTGCCCGATGCCGCCACTGCCAGCCTGACCCGGTTACTGGATACGATCCGGGCCGGGGTTGAACAGAGTTTCGATCTCAGGCTGCTGTCCAGCTTCAGGCAAACCCAGCTTCTTTCGCACACCCAGGTTAACTTCCCACAGGCCGTTATACTTCTCGGACGTCATAGCAACCGAATCAGCCTTGTCCAACAGAATCTTCGGGCGCAGGAAAACCAGCAGGTTGCGCTTGATACGGCGCTCGGACTCCGAGGAGAACAACCGACCAAGCAACGGGATATCACCCAGCAGGGGCACCTTGCTACGGTTGATCAGCAGGTCATCCTTCATCAGGCCACCGAGTACGATGGTTTCACCATCATCCGCCAACACCGTGGTTTTGATCTCACGCTTGCTGGTCACAATATCCGAGGCGTCCTCGACACTTTCCGCAATATTCTCAGTGGTCTGTTCCACCACCAGGCGCACCAGACCGTCGGCGCTGATGGTCGGCGTGACTTTCAGGGTCAAACCGATATCGCGGCGTTCAATGGTAGTGAAGGGATTAGTGGTGCCATCACCGGTGACGGTGGATTGGCCGGTACGGAATGGCACATTCTGGCCGACAATAATCTCTGATTCCTGATTATCCAGAGTGATGATGCTGGGCGTAGACAACAGGTTCGCCGCTGCGGATGTAGACAGCGCCTGCAGCAGCACCCCCCAGCTCAAACCATCCTCGTCACGCTGGCCCGCTCCCACGGTGATACCGCCAGTGGCCGGCGCAATGATGGATTCGTTAATGATCGCGCCCAGCACATCACCCAGGCTGCGGCCCACGTTGCCAAAATTGGTGCCGGCAACCGGCGTCGACTCACCAGACTCATCCCCGACGGCAAGCTGAACGCCAAGGTCTTGACCCAGTTCGTCACTGATTTCGACAATGGCCGCCTCAATCAAGACCTGGGCACGGCGAACATCCAGCTGCGCCACAATCTGTTCCGCTTCCTGCATCATGGAAGGTTCGCCCCTGACGACCAGGGCATTCAGCCCCTCATCGGCAAATACGGAAAAACTGGTATTACGACCACGACCCGACTGGGCGGCACCCGATCCGTTCCCGGACGCCTCCTGAGCAAGCTCGCCCATAACGCCCTTTAGCAGCTCACTCAGGCCTTTCGCATCGGCATGCTTCAACCGTATAACTTTCGTGGTTCCGCCGCTGGCCGACGGCTGGTCCAGCTTGAGAATCAGCCCTCTCATCTTGTCCCGGAAGGTTTCGTCTCCCCGGAGAATGAGGCGGTTGCTGCGTTCGTCTGCGGTTACACTGTACTTTCGGGCAGCATTGTCACCACCCGACTGGCCCAGTTCAGCGGGCGCCAATTCCTGAAGCAGCTCCACCATGTCACCGACCCACGCTTCTTCCAGTTGGATGACTTCCACTTCGTACTTGGATGGGCTATCCAGCTCGCGGACAATCTGCTCAATGCGGCGGATGTTTGCTGAGTGATCACTGACGATCAGGGCGTTGGCCGCTGCCACGCCCGCCAGGTGACCGTATTTTGCGACCAGCGGCCGCAGGATCGGCACCAATTCCAGAGCGTTGGCGTTATCAATCTGAATGACCCGGGTAATCAGTTGTTCGGAGGGGGTTTCCGTGAAGCGATCAAGGGACTCGGCCGACTGCTTGGCGTCCACCTGCTGGACCACCTTGATCACCTCTTCCCCCGGGATGGCGGTAAAGCCATGAACCTGCAGCACCGCCAGGAACAGGTCGTAGATTTCGTCCTTGTTCATGGGCGCACTGGATAACACCGTCACCTTGCCCTTGACCCTGGGGTCCACCACAAAACTGTAGCCTGTGATGTCTGCCACCTGGGTGACAAACGCCCGGATATCCGCATCTTTGAGGTTCAGTCGCCAGGTCTCTTCCTGTCCATAGGCAAGAGACATCAGGGGCATCAGGAGGACCAGTACAATGGCCCGAAACAGATTCGTCTTATGGTTATACATCTGGCGATTTCGTCCTGTTATCGATGAACCCGGTCAGCGCCACTGCTCGGGTATGGCATAGCTTACGGTCAGGGTGGAACCGTCCCGTACAATTTCAATTTCCAGCTGGGGCTCCGTGCGCCAGCTTTCCAACAACGCTTTGTCCTGCTCAATATCACCCAGGGGCTGTCCGTTGATGGCGGTTATCACGTCTCCGGCTCGCAGGTTGACGGCATTGAGCATGGCGCTGGAACCATCATACACATAGCCTCCAGCGCCGGAATCATCTGCTGGCGACAGCCCATAGGCAGCCAACGCCGCCGCACCCTGGCTGTCCAACTGATTTCGCGCGTTGGCAATAAACTCGTCGGGGGACGATTCTGCCGGTTCCAGTGGCGCCTCCGCAACCAGCGAATCACTACTGCCCTGCTCTTCAAAGGCCAACGACTCATACCGGCCGTTTCGACGGATCAGGATACGTCCCTCTTCCACTTCTGCCAATTCGGCGTTACCCGGGAGCGCATCACCCACCCGGTAGTGTTCGGTTTCTCCATTACTTCCAGCAACTATAGCACCTGAGTCTTCCGGGCGCTCCGCCAGCAACACGCCTTCCAGACGTAATTTCAGGCCGGTTTCCGGCGCTGAACGGCGAATCACCTCAGCCACACCATTCTCCCCCTGGGGCCGCCCGAACAATTCATAACTGGACACCGGCGTGTTCAGGGACGACGACCGACCATTACGACCCACGCCGTCAACTCCGGCACTTGCAACCACCGGCTGTTCGTTCCACAGGACCAGCCAGGTGACCCGAGCCAGTGTCATACCGAGATACACCACCAGAGCCAATAGAACCAGGTTAGCCAGCAACCTGGCGACACGTGCTTGCCGTTCAAACGAAATTGCCGCCATCAGAACCCTCCGGGCAGCAACGGCTGCCGGACACGGAATATCACATCATCAGGCTGTGCCGAATCCGACCATGGTTGATCCGCCAGATCAACCATGCGCTTGTACACACGCAACTCCATCGTTCCATCCCACTGGATATTGGCATCGGCCGCCGGCCCCTGCCCCCCTTGCTCCTGCACGGTCAGGGCTATGCCATTGCCAGTGGTATCCAGATCCGCTTCCATCGGCGGAAATTCGGCCCGACCGGTCTGACTCCCCATCGGCCAGGTTACCGGCCCACCGCCCCATCTGCCATACCCTCGGGCATCCGCAAGACGGTTGTCTTCCCAGGAGACCTGCAGGCGGTCAATGGTGACGTCCCCTTCAATCATCGCACCGCCACTCTGACGGATCAGGTCCTCGAATTCCGACACGGCAATAAGGCCCCGTGCATCCAGCAGCATGCTTCCCGGCCAGCCAATGGTAATCTCCCCGTTCAGCTGAGATTGAGACGAGGCAAGCGAGATCGAAACTGGCCATTGCAGCGCCGACACCGACGGCCAGCCAAGCTCCCAACCGGCGCGAACCGGATAGCCGGCAACCACCACAGCGGCAGCACCCTGCCAGACCGTACCGGAAACCCGTTGTACCTGCACCTGGGGAGGCAGACTGATGTGGGGCGATGCCTGATGCCAGATCCACCCGGCGGGAACCCAAATAACCAAAGCCACCACGTAGACAAGCAGCCCAACCAGCAAAAGCAACAGGACTTTGCCGAGGCGAATAAAAGATTTGGGTGTGGATTCAGTCATTCAGCGACACGTTAACGATGGACCGGTTGCCGAGTCTAGCAAAGGGAATATGACGGGTCATGATACAAATGCACAAAGGCGAAGATTTTTAACGAAAAAACCCGCGCAGGGTACCTCCTGCGCGGGTTTTTCGGGTCTCCGGCTAGCGGAGAGAGGAAACGGGGGCTTACATCATGCCGCCCATGCCTCCCATTCCGCCCATGCCACCCATGTCCGGCATACCACCGCCGGCTTTCTCGTCTTCCGGCTCATCCGCTACCATGGCTTCGGTAGTGATGATCAGGGAAGCAACGGAAGCCGCAGCCTGCAGCGCGGAGCGGGTCACCTTGGCAGGATCCAGGATACCCATTTCCAGCATATCGCCATACTCTTCCGTAGCGGCGTTGTAGCCGTAGCTGCCTTCGCCCGAACGGATGTTGTTGACGACAACGGACGGCTCGCCACCGGCGTTCTGCACGATCTGGCGCAGCGGCGCTTCCATGGCACGACGCAGGATGTTGACACCGGCCTTCTGCTCTTCGTTGATGGCGTCTACTTTATCCAGAGCGGAAATCGCACGGATCAGGGTAACACCACCACCGGCAACAACACCCTCTTCTACCGCAGCGCGGGTAGAGTGCAGCGCGTCTTCAACACGGGCCTTCTTCTCTTTCATTTCGACTTCAGAACCGGCGCCAATCTTGACCACGGCAACACCGCCAGCCAGCTTGGCCACGCGCTCCTGCAGCTTCTCCTTATCGTAATCGGAAGAGCTGTCTTCGATCTGCTTGCGGATCTGCTCAACGCGAGCTTGAATGTCGGCCTCAGCGCCGGCACCGTTGATCACCGTGGTGTTTTCCTTGGTGATGTTGATGCGCTTGGCAGTACCCAGGTCGTCCAGAGTGGTGTTCTCCAGAGTCAGGCCCACTTCTTCGGAAATCACAGTGCCGCCGGTCAGGATGGCGATGTCCTGCAGCATTTCCTTACGACGGTCACCAAAGCCAGGGGCCTTCACAGCGGCAACCTTGACGATACCGCGCATGTTGTTGACCACCAGGGTAGCCAGCGCTTCGCCTTCGATGTCCTCGGCGATGATCATCAGCGGCTTACCAGCCTTGGCAACGGCTTCCAGCACCGGAAGCAGTTCACGGATATTGGAAACTTTCTTGTCAACCAGCAGGATGTATGGGTCTTCCAGCTCTACGGACATGTTGTCCTGGTTGTTGATGAAGTACGGGGACAGGTAGCCGCGATCGAACTGCATACCTTCAACCACGTCCAGCTCGTCTTCCAGGCCACGGCCTTCCTCAACGGTGATAACGCCTTCTTTGCCCACGCGCTCCATGGCGTCGGCGATGATCTTGCCAATGCTCTCGTCGCCGTTGGCAGAGATGGTGCCCACCTGAGCAATGTTGCGGTTGTCATCGCACGGCTTGGCCAGATCACGAATCGCCTGAACAGCGGCGACGGTGGCCTTGTCGATACCACGTTTCAGATCCATCGGGTTCATGCCCGCGGAGACCGCCTTGATACCTTCACGTACAATGGCCTGAGCCAGAACGGTTGCAGTGGTGGTACCGTCACCGGCGTTGTCATTGGTCTGGGAAGCAACTTCCTTGACCATCTGGGCGCCCATGTTCTCGAACTTGTCTTTCAGCTCGATTTCCTTGGCTACGGACACACCGTCTTTGGTGACGGTCGGCGCGCCAAAGGATTTTTCCAGAACCACGTTACGGCCTTTCGGACCCAGGGTTACCTTGACCGCGTCCGCCAGGATATTAACGCCTTCAACCATGCGCTTGCGGGCACTGTCGCCGAATCTAACGTCTTTTGCTGCCATGTCTTCTATTCCTGTTCGTTAAACCGAAGTTGTTGAGTCAATCGGAATAATGAGAGTTCGTGCCGGTCGCTTCCGCGATCACTCAAGCACGCCGTAGATGTCGTTCTCGCTCATGATCAGGAGCTCTTCACCGTCAACCTTTACGGTGTTACCGGCGTACTGACCGAAAACCACGGTGTCACCTACTTTGACCGCCAGAGCACGGGTCTCGCCATTATCGAGTACCCGGCCATTACCCACGGCAATCACCTCACCCTGGGATGGCTTCTCTTTGGCATTACCCGGCAGCACGATGCCACCTGCGGTTTTCTCTTCTTCTTCCTTACGGCGCACGACAACACGATCGTGTAGCGGACGAATTTTCATTGCTCGGTTTCTCCAATAGTCAGATTAGTGTGGCAATGACATTTGCTGTTTAAGGTCGGATTAGCAACGCATAATCCGACAAATTGCCCGGCTTGATAACCATCTGTTTTTCAGCGGTTATCAGCCCGCAGCGAACTTGTGTGTTCTATTTGGGGTAGCCGGTAGGTATTTTCAACACCCGTGATAGAAATTTTTTTACTTTTTTTCGATGCGGTCGTGATCCCGTTCGGTTTCGTCCCGGTACTCACCGTCAATGATGTCGCCATTGGCATCCCGGTCGAACGGACGTTGCTGGCCAAACGGGTTCTCACGGCCACCAAATGGCCCCTGACCACCGCCGGCCTGGAAATGAAAGCTGCGGGTCTGGCCAGACACCACCAGCCGTTTCAGAACCTGCGCGACAAACCAGTGCCGGGTACCGGGAATCAGACAGAGAAATCCGATCGTGTCAGTAATAAAGCCCGGCGTCAGCAGCAGCGCACCACCAACCGCCAGCACTAATCCCTCGGCCACTTCCTTTGCTGGCAGTTCACCGCTGTTCAGCCGCTGATTCGCCCGCAATAACGTCGCCAACCCCTGCTGACGCAACAACCAGGCACCCACCACTGCTGTCAGCAGGACCAGCCCTATGGTATTCAACACGCCAATCATGCCGCCGACCTTGATCAGCACCGCCATCTCGGCAATGGGCATGACAATAAAAAGAAACAGAAACACGGACAAAAAGGCCTCCTCGGTATCCGCCACCAGCCAAAACACTCTCTGATATACTCCGCGCACCAATAAGAATCATTCGGACACACAGAAAACGTAAACCACTGTAGAACTTAGTTAGGGCAAAACATGAAACTTCAAGATTCCGTGATTGCAATTACCGGCGGTGGCCAGGGCCTTGGTCGCGCCATGGCAGAATACCTGGCAGCCAAAGGCGCCAAACTCGCACTGATCGACCTGATGCCGGAAAAACTGGAAGAAGCTGCCGAAGCCTGTAAGCAAGCTGGTGGCGATGCCAAGGCCTATGTTTGCAACGTAGCGAAAGAAGAGGACGTGGAAAAAACCTTCGCCGCGATCGTCTCTGACTTTGGTCAGCTGAATGGCCTGATCAACAACGCCGGCATCCTCCGTGATGGCCTGATGGTCAAAGCCCAAGACGGTGAAATCACCAAGCGTATGGAGTTGTCCCAGTGGCAGGCGGTCATCGACGTCAACCTCACCGGTGTCTTCCTGTGTGGCCGCGAAGCCGCAACCCAGATGATCAAGAACGGCGACCAGGGTGCGATCATCAACATCGCCTCAATTTCCCGCGCCGGCAACATGGGCCAAAGCAACTACTCCGCCGCCAAGGCTGGCGTATCTGCCCTGGTTCCGGTCTGGGCCAAGGAGCTGGCCCGCTACGGCATTCGCTGCATGGGCATCGCCCCAGGCTTCATCGAAACCGAGATGACCGCGTCCATGAAGCCGGAGGCCCTGGAGAAAATGACCGCCGGTATCCCGCTCAAGCGGATGGGCAAGCCGGAGGAGATTGCTTCGGCTGCGGCGTTTATCTTTGAGAATGACTATATGTCCGGTCGGATGATCGAGGTGGATGGGGCTTTGCGGCTCTGATCTGCTGATCTGCTGACTGAAAGGGCTGGCCCTCAATTTGTGGGGGCTGGTCCCGGGGTGGGGGTACCTTTTCTTTCGGAAAAAGAACTCGCTGCGCTCAGACACCTTTGTTCCTGCAGAAAAGGTACCCCCACCCCGTGACCGACTTAACTCCGAGGGAGAGCTCCCATGACTCAGAGCCTGGCAGTTATGGCCGCCACTGGAAACGTTTCATGGACACCCGGCCGTTGAGGACTTCCACGCCCTCTTCACGCAAGCGGAAAACCTGAGTTTCGTAGGCTTCCGAGCCTTGCGGAAAAGCTATCTGGCCGGAACTGCGGATGACCCGGTACCAGGGGATAGAATGACCCGACGGTAGTTTGCCTAAGGCGCGGCCAACAAACCTTGCCTGTCGCCCCAGACCCGCCATATCCGCTACCTGACCATAGCTGGCAACTGAACCCGGTGGTATTGAAGCCACAACCTGCCAGATTTTCTGCTCTTTTGTTGGTTCGGGCATGGTTTTAATCTCTCAGGTAATCCGACAAATGCAGTTATCCCGGCCCACACGAACCCGGCCTGATCGGTCCAGGGGTGGGGTGCCTTTTCTGCCGGAATAACGGTGTCTGAGCGAAGCGAGTTCGTTTTCCAGAAGAAAAGGCACCCCACCCCTGGGCCAGCCCCCACAACTCACCGGGGCTCAGGAACACCCTCGGCCTCCTCATTACGAGGCGCCAAGGCATCCAGACGCTCACCCTGGCGGATCATGTAGATGGCCAAGAGGATGGCGGGGACACCCATGAAGCCGGCGACCAGGAAGAACTGGGCGTACCCGAAGTCCGCCACCACGATGCCGGAGAAGCCACCGATGAACTTGCCCGGCAGGGTCATCAGCGAGCTGAACAGCGCATACTGGGTAGCGGTAAACGACGCACTGGTCATGCTGGAGAGCCAGGCAATGAGTGCTACATTGGCGATGCCGCCGCTCAGGTTATCGGCGCTGACCACGGCGGCCAGGGTGATGATATTGGGAGGGTACTGGGCCAGCAGCACAAACAGCAGATTGGTGGCTGCGGTCATCACCGCCCCCAGTAACAGGATACGGCGCACGCCGTAACGTACCACCATGACACCGCCAATCAGCGAACCGGCTATGGTCATGAAAAAGCCGAATATCTTGGTCACATCCGCCACCTGGGTTTTGGAGAAGCCCATGAAATCCAGATAGAACGGATTGGCCATAACCCCCATGGCGATGTCGGATATGCGATACACCGCCACCATCAACAGAATCAGAAGGGCCAGTTCCTTATAGCGGTGGAAAAAGTCCAGGAATGGCCCCGCCACGGCGGCGTAGAACCAACCTACCAGGCGGGCCACTCGGGGATTCAGGTGGGCACGCTTGCTGGCTTCCTCCTCGATCTTGTGGGCAATGTCCTGGGCGGCGGCGAAATGATTCACCCTGGGCTCACGCACGACCAGCACCGTAACCGCACCGACCCCCACTAACAGCGCCATGACCTCGTAGGACACCTGCCAGGACCAGAATTCGGCCAGATACAACGCGCCAGCACCGGCCACCAGTAGTGCCAGCCGATACCCGAAAATATAGGTAGCCGCCAGGGCGGCCTGCAGCCGCTCTTCGGCGATCTCTATGCGGTAGGCGTCGATCGCCACATCCTGGGTGGCGGAAGAAAACGCCACCAGCAGGCCACACAGCGCCATCATTTCCGGGGCGGCGATGGCATCCACATGGGCCATCAGGTACAACCCCGTTGCGATGCCGGACTGGGCCAGCAGGATCCAGCTCCGGCGTTTGCCCAGCAATCGGTCCAGGAACGGCAGCTTCAAGCGGTCCACCACCGGCGCCCAGAACACCTTGATGGAATAGGTAATACCCAGCCAACTGAAGAAGCCGATGGTGGCAGTTTCCACGCCCACATCCGCCAGACGCGCGTTCAGCGTGGAGAATACCAGCAAAAACGGTAGGCCCGCCGAAAACCCCAGGAATAACAGGGCGATGACCTGCCAGCGGGTGTAGGTGTAGAGCGAATCCCTGAGCAGTGCCAGGCGGGTACCGGATAAGATGGCGCGGCCTCCGAGTCAGTCGCGGAAATTGTTGAACTGCAGGGGAATGTCCAGCTCGGCTTCTTTCAGCATGGCAATCGCGGTTTGCAGATCATCCCGCTTCTTGCCTGTTACCCGGACTTTGTCACCCTGAATACTGGCCTGCACTTTGAGCTTGGCATCCTTGATCATCTTGACGATTTTCTTCGCCATATCGGTTTCGATGCCCTGCTTCAACAACAGGTGTTGCTTGACCAACTTGCCGGCCTTGCTTTCGCCATCCTCGGTCAGCGCGCGGCTGTCTATTTTGCGTTTGGCGAAGGCCATCCTCAACATGTCCAGCAGTTGCTCCAACTGGAACTCCTGTTCGGCACTGATGGTAATGCCCTTATCATCGCGCTCTATATCCGCTTCCACATTCTTGAAGTCCCAGCGGGTGCCCAGATCTCTCTTGGCCTGGTCCACGGCGTTGGTGACTTCGTGCATATCAATTTCGGAAACAATGTCAAAAGAGGGCATGGTCGTTATTCTCCGCAAAACGTTATGGGTATACTTCGTATCCGGCTGGCCAAAGAAATAAGGGCAGAGCATAGCAAGACCCGCACTTTACCGCATCTGACAATGGACTGATAAGAAGTAGACGACAATGCCAAACCTGGACCTCCCCATCCTCGTAGTAGACGACGCAAAGTTCAGCAGTATGGTGGTTGGACGCACGTTGCGAAATGCCGGATATCGCGACGTACGTGTCGCCAACAACGCACCAGCTGCACTTGAACTGATGGAACAACGTCAAGTCAGTGTGCTGATTGCGGACTGGCTGATGCCGGAAATGGATGGTCTGGAACTGACAGACCAGGTTCGCCAGCAAGACGAACAGAACAACCACTATACCTACGTGATCCTGCTCACCGCCCGTGAAAGTGTTGAAGCCCTGTCCGAAGCCTTTGACCGGGGCGTGGACGATTTCATCTACAAATCCGATATGACCAAGCAGTTGATCCCCCGGGTGTTTGCCGCAGATCGCCTGGCCGATCGACAGAATACCCTGTTGCGCGCCAACTCCCTGCTGATTGAGAATAATCGCGAACTGGAAAGCACCAATATCATCGACCTGGAAACCGGTCTGTGCAACAACAAGTACGCCCGTGAACGCCTGGCCAAAACCTTGCGCCATGCAGAATCCCGCAATGGCTCAACGGCCTATGTGCTCTGCGGCATCCGTAACTGGCAGGAACTCAAACGCAAGCACCCGCCGTCGGTGATGAGTGAGCTGGCCATTGGCATAGCCCGCCGCCTGAGCCACCTGATTCGCCCGATGGACGCCCTGTGCAGGGTTGGCGACAACCAGTACGCCATCGTGGCCTATTTCCCCCGGAGCGAGAACTGCACCACCACGACGTACCGACGGGTGTTCGACGGCATAAACCACAAAGCCCTGAAAACCACCGTGGGGTACATCTCCGTGGAAGCCGGCATGGTGTTGTGCAAGTCCGATGCGCAAAGCGGCACCCCCTCAGTCCCGGAGGTTGAGCAGGCAGCGGTTCAAGGATTGGTGGATGCGTATGAGACGCGGCGGTTTACGGAGACAATGCCGGAGGTGGCGGAGAAGGCCTGAAAACAATGTTGTCGGATTACGCTTTGCTGATCCGACAACACACTCGGTAACACAGCATCACACATCACCAACAGACCTGAGAGCGCGAAAGCCCTACTATGAAATTGTGGATTCAAGCAGTATCCCCCATGGCGGAGGAGCCGGGTAGTACCTCCGCCGCAGTATGGGAGACGAATCCATCGAATTAACGAATTTTTCAGGCACTTTCGTTCTTTCCTTAAGTTATGCTTTGAAGCCAGCTCACATGAGCTGGCTTTTTTATGGAAAAAACAAAAGCGCCCGGAGAGTTCCGGGCGCTGGATAGAGCATCCCCCCTCTCCCCCGCCCCCTCTCCCGCAAGGGGAGAGGGGAGCTTATGGGGTCGAAATTTGCGAGTATCTCCATTTAGCCCCTCTCCCCTCGCGGGAGAGGGGTTGGGGAGAGGGGGGCGGGAAAGCCCTTTAAAGCTTCCGCCCCTTACCCGCAGCAATCCGCAACCGCAACGCATTCAGCTTGATAAAGCCTTCCGCATCCTTCTGGTCATACGCGCCCTGGTCTTCCTCGAAGGTGGCGATTTTCTCGTCAAACAGCGAATCCTCGGACTTACGACCCACAACGTCCACATTGCCCTTGTACAGCTTCAGCCGCACGGTGCCGTTGACGTAGGTCTGGGTCTGGTCGATCAGCGCCTGCAGCGCCTCACGCTCCGGTGACCACCAGTAACCGTTGTAGATCACTTCCGCATAGCGCGGCA